>DAITQE010000498.1:284-3706 GCA_036833235.1 Opitutus sp. | reverse complement strand
CGGACCCCAGACATCGGTTTCTGCAATGCCCCGGAGCTTGCTCCGGGGATTTTTATCCACCGATGCACACCGATAAACCCAGATTCCGGCGGGGACTCAGCTGTGTCCCCCCGTGTTCATCCGTGGTTAAAAGGGTCTGAGGCTTCGTTTCGCTGGATTTTCCCAATGGATTCTCTCGCAACGCTTTTTTCCTCGGACGGTTTCATGCCCCACGGCCACTGCTATCTGTGGGATCCCGGAATCTTGTGGCTGCATATTGTTTCGGATGCGGCGATCGCTTTGGCGTACTTTTCGATCCCGTTCACGCTGCTTTATTTCGTCCGCCGCCGCCGGGACCTGGCGTTTCACTGGATGTTCATCTGCTTCGCCGTGTTCATCGTGGCGTGCGGCGCGACGCACCTGATGGAGATATGGGTGATCTGGCATCCCGTGTATTGGTTAAGTGGAGCCATCAAAGCGCTGACCGCGTTGGCCTCGGTTCCGACGGCCGTGCTGCTGGTGAAACTTATTCCCGCGGCCCTGCGGCTGCCCAATCCCTCCTCGCTGCGAGCCGCGAATGCGGCTCTGGAAAAAGAAATTGGCGATCGCGTGCGGGCGGAGAACGAGGTGCGTCAGATCAACAGCGAATTGGAGCAACGCGTGCAGGACCGCACGGCCCGGCTTGAAAACGCGAATAAGGCACTCGAGATCGGTATCGCCGAACGCCATTTGGCGGAAGATAAACTGAAGGCCTCGACGAAGGAGATCATCGATCTCAAGGCGGCACTCGACGAGCACGCCATCGTGGCGATCACCGATCCTCGGGGAAAAATCACTTACGTTAACGACAAGTTCTGCGCGATTTCGAAGTATTCGCGGGCGGAATTGATTGGGCAGGATCACCGAATCATCAATTCGGGTTTTCATCCGAAAGAATTCATTGCCGATCTCTGGCATACGATTGCGAGCGGACACGTGTGGCACGGTGAAATCCGCAACAAGGCGAAGGACGGCTCGTTTTACTGGGTCGATACCACGATCGTTCCGTTCCTGGACGATCTCGGACGTCCGCATCACTACGTGGCCATTCGCGCAGATACTACGGAGCGCAAGAACGCGGAAGAAACGATCCACGAGCTCAATTCGCAGCTCGAGCGACGAGTGGTCGAGCGCACCGCGCAACTTGAGGCGGCGAACCTGGAACTGGAGGCGTTTTCCTATTCTGTCTCGCACGATCTCCGTGCACCACTCCGCGCGATCGACGGATTTTCGCAGGCGGTGTTGGAAGATTTCGGCGCGCAGCTGCCGCCTGACGGGAAACGCTACTTGGGCACAATCCGCAGCGGGGCGCAGCGGATGGGCTCATTGATCGACGACCTCCTGGCGTTTTCGCGCCTGAACCGGCACACGCTCGTACGGCAGTTGGTGAACACGGATCTGCTCATGCGCGGCGTTCTCGAGGAGTTGGGTTCACCATGGACGAATCGGCAGGTCGATTTGCGAATCGGCGAACTGACGGAATCGGAGGGCGATCCCGCGTTGCTCAAACAAGTTTGGATCAACCTCCTCTCGAATGCTCTGAAGTACACCCGAAACCGCGAACTGGCTGTGATCGAAATCGGCGTACACAATCGCGACGGCGTTCAAGTCTTTTTCGTTCGCGATAATGGTACCGGCTTCGACATGAAGTATGTGGAGAAATTGTTTGGCGTATTCCAGCGTTTGCACCGCGTGGAGGATTTCGAAGGTACTGGCGTGGGGCTCGCGATCGTCCAGCGCATCGTGCATCGCCACGGTGGAAAAGTCTGGGCCGAAGCGGCGCCGGACCAAGGAGCCACATTTTATTTCACACTAAAAGGAGAACCAGCCCATGGATGAATTACCTGCGGAAATCGAGTTGTTGTTGGTCGAGGATAATCCTCAAGACTTGGAGCTCACCCTGCGCGCGCTTCGAAAATCAAACCTCGCCAACAAGGTGCACGTTGCGCGTGACGGTGCGGAGGCGTTGGAATTGCTTTTACCTGACGATGACCCCAATGCGCCGGGACCGAAGCACGTGCCAAGGGTGATTCTGCTCGATTTAAAATTGCCCAAGGTTGACGGCTTGGACGTGCTGCGCCGGTTGAAGGGAGATGAGCGCACAAAGACGATCCCGATCGTGGTCCTCACGTCGTCGCAGGAGCAGCGCGATGTCGTCGAGAGCTACAAGCTGGGCGTCAACAGCTACATTGTGAAGCCGGTCAATTTCGAGCGTTTCGCCGCGGCGGTGCAGGAGCTCGGGCTGTACTGGCTCCTATTGAATCACCGCAGCCCGTAACCAAGCCTCCACGACGGTTGGGAGGGCGAACGATTCAGGTCAGCGTCCGTTAACGAATGAACTTTAAGTAGCGGCGGTCGTCCCGACCGCCATCTCTCGCTGATTGCTGTGGGGACGACGGCCGCTACCTGCTTGGGCTCAACTCCAACTCAGATCGGTTTTGCTCAACGGAAGCTTTCGCACGCGTTTGCCGGTCGCGGCGAAGATCGCGTTGCAAACCGCCGGAGCGAGCGGCGGCAGGGCAGGTTCGCCGAGGCCGGTCACGGGATAGTCGGTCTTGAGGAAATAAACCTCAACCTTCGCCGGCGCATCCGGCATGCGGATCATCGGGTATTCGTTGAAATTCCCCTGCACGATCCGCCCTCGATCGAGATTGAGTTCCTGATACATCAGCGTGCCGAGTCCATCGACAACGGAGCCCTGCACCTGGTTTTCCGCGCCGCTGAGATTGACGATTTGCGCACCGATGTCGCTGACGACGACAACGCGATCGACCTTGAGGGTGCCATCCTGCGAGACAGTGACCTCGGCGACTTCGGCGATGTAGCCGCGGTGACTGAAATGAAAGGCGATGCCCTGACCCTGGCCGCGCGGGAGTTTTTTACCCCAACCGGATTTTTCGGCGACGGCTTTCAACACCGCTTTCATTCGCCCGACGTTGTAAGGCAGGCTGCGTTCGCCCGTACCGGGAATAATTTGTTTGTCGCCGAGCAGCGTGAGACGGAATTCCAGCGGATCGTGTCCGCCGGCGTGAGCAAGCTCATCGATGAAGCTCTGGAAAACCCACGCAAAGACATTGCTGCCGGGAGCGCGCCACGGGCCCATCGGCACGCCGCACTCCAGCATGGTCTGCTCGAGCAGACAGTTTTTGGCCCAGCGTCCGGGAAATTCGTCGCCGCTTAGTCCGCCGCCGCTGCCCGGATGGCCGTCGTTGCCGAAGGTGACGAAATGATTGTGCCACGCGACGAGTTCGCCCTGCGCGTCGATGCCGCCGCGAAGAAAATGAAATCCGCCCGCGCGATAATGATCATGACGCAGATCGTCCTCGCGCGACCAGGTGAGTTTGACCGGCGCGGAAACTTTCTGCGCGAGGGCTGCGGCTTCGATCATGAAATCGCTGCTGAGC
>DAITQE010000498.1:0-274 GCA_036833235.1 Opitutus sp. | reverse complement strand
CCGCCGGCCGAAACCGCCGCCGCTGCGCGTGATGTGCACGAGGATTTTTTCCTTCGGCACGTTCAGCGTTTTCGCGATCAAGGCCTGGCCGCTGCCGGGATTCTGCGTCGGCGCCCAGATCTCGAACCCGCCGTCCTTGAACCACGCGGTGCAATTCTGCGGCTCGATGCTGGCGTGCGAGATGAACGGATACGTGTACGCGGCCTCGACGGTTTTTGCCGCCGAAGCGAGAGCGGCGGGAACGTCGCCGTCTTTGCGGAGCGTGATGCCGCTG
>DAITQE010000497.1:0-3713 GCA_036833235.1 Opitutus sp. | reverse complement strand
ATCTACGACCGCGATGGGCGTTTGCTGGTCGGCAATCGACCGCGTTTCGCGGTCGTGCTTTATCTCGATGAACTGCGACCCGAATTCCGCCGCGAGTTCATCCGCATCCGTAATAATTATCGCGCCACCGGCGACAAGGACGTGCCCAGCGACACGCAGATGTCGATTCTCGCCCGAACGTCGGTCGTTCAGCGCTACCTTGATCGGGTGAACGCGATTCTTCACCGCAACGAGAAAGTCGACAGCAAGGACCTGGGGAGGCATTTCGCGCGTCAGCTGCTTCTGCCGTACACGTTGCTCGGAGACCTTGCGCCTGAAGAATACGCCCGGCTGATCGAAGGCCTGCCCGTTAATTCTCCGCTCCAGGTTTATGCCTCGAGCACACGCGATTATCCGCACGGATCCGCCGCGGCCCACACGCTCGGTTACGTTGGGGTCGATCGCGATATCGACACCGAAGACCTCCCCGGTGAAGGCCTGACGACGTTCGCGATGAAAGGCAGCATTGGTCGGGATGGACTCGAGAAGGCGTTTGATGCTCAACTGCAGGGCACGGCAGGAGGATCGATTTTTCTCGTGGATCCCTCGGGTTACCGCGTGAAAGGCACGAGTAAAACACGCAAGCCGATCCAGGGAAAGAATCTTACAACCTCCCTCGATCTCGACCTGCAACTCGCCGCCGAAGAAGCGCTCGGCGCGTTCGACTTGATGGGCAGCGCCGTGGCAATCGACGTGCGGACTGGCGAGGTGCTGGTGATGGCGAGCAAGCCCGATTACGATCTCTCGAATTTTTCGCCCTTCCTCAGCAAAGCCACCGTCGACGACCTCAACAAGCGTGAAGCGTGGGTCAATCGTGCCATCGGCGCATTTCATCCAACGGGCTCCACCTTCAAAATCCTTTCAAGCATCGCTGCTTTGCGCTCGGGCGCGGTCAAGCCAGACGAGATTATTGCCAATTGCGAGGGCGCGATGCGCGTGGGAAATCGAATTTTCACCTGCGACAATGGGAACGGTCACCATGGTGAGTTGAAGATGCCCGAAGCCATCGCGAAGAGTTGCGACGTTTATTTTTACACTCTCGGACTGAAAACTACCGCCGAGGTGATCGCCGCGGAAGCGCGCCGTTTCCATCTCGATCGGCGAGCGGGAATCGAACTTCCCGGTGAACCCAAACGGATGGTCATTCCCGATCCGGCCTGGAAGAAAACGCTGGCCGATCGCTCGGAAATCGACGCACGCACGCAAGACACGAAATGGTATCCCGGTGACACGGCCAATATGGTGATCGGCCAGGGCTACATTTTGGAAAATCCGCTCAACATGGCGTGCTTCGCCGCTTCGGTCGCGCGTAATGAAGTTTTCACCAAGCCAACGCTTGTGCACCGGGCTGATGCACCCACGCAACACACGGAGCCGATCGGTCTGACTGCCGCCCAGCGGAAAGCGCTGCTCGATGGCATGGAAGGCTGCACGGCGGTTTACGGCACAGCGAAATCGCTGCAACTCGAGAACCTGCGCATTCCCGGACTGCGCATCGCCGGCAAAACCGGCACCGCGCAGATCCCCGGCAAGAAAAACGCGGCTTGGTTCATCTGCTTCGCTCCGATCGAGAAGCCAGAAATAGCCATCGCCGTGATGCTGGAGGGCGACATGCCCGGCGAAAATTTTGGCGGCGGCGATAACGCCGCTCCCGTCGCTCAGGCGATTTTAAAAAAGTGGAAAGAAAAGAAAGACCGCCCACCCGCCTTTGTGCCACCGAAGGAATCGTAGGACGATCTCCGGTAGGGTCGGCGACTCCGCTCGCCGCCGGGCTTACATTTGAGTCGACTCCCACACAAACCGCCATTCCTCTGCCCTTTCGATCAGCCCTGCCCGCACCGGATTCTCCCGGATATAGTGTGCTTTCTCCTCAAATTGGTTCTCGCCACGCGGCACACCACAAACCGTCACGAAGAAAACCGGGCAACCGCGCAAATCGTTCGGCGTCGAATGCGGTAGTGTTTTTCGTCGCGGCAAAATCATGATCATTCCCGGCGCGGAACGGAGTCCTCGCCCTACCGGTAGGGCGGCGACTCCGCTCGCCGCCGTTTCGCCTCCCGCAGGGCCTTGCGCGCTCGCCGAAATGTTTCCGCAGGATCGCTCCACGTTTCGCGCGCCCCATAACGCAACCTCTGCAGATCACGGACGACGTGGACCAAGTGATCATTGTCCTCATCCCCATCTATAGCGCGCGTTTCAACGTCGCGTAGGCGCGCCAGCCACCGGCTCGCCTCAAATCGCACCGCATCTCCGCGCCGCTTCCGTTTACTAAAGCTCAAGTTGTAAATCGAGAACCGCAGCCTTTTCGCCAGCGATGTCACGCCGGCAATCAAGGCTATAACCGCCACCATGAATCCGATCTTTCGCGCGTCCCACGGAGTGGCGATCAACAGCCTCAGTTGTTCCGCCACGCGCTCAAAGGCCGCGCGCAACTGCTTGCCGGAATTTTTCGTCGCTTCCTTGACGGCTTTCAACGTTTCGAACTGCGACTCCTGATCGAAACTGACAATCCGCCGATACCAGAACACGCGCACACTATCCAATCGCGCCGTCCAACTGCGATCGAGCCGCCGAGCGAGTCCTGCTTCGCCGCGACTGTCGTTTCCTCTGTCCGTTCGCGAGCCCGGCGTCGGATCGGCTCGCCGCCAGCTGTCAGTCTTCACATCGAACAACTCGCACCAGGCGTGCGCGTCGGAGTTGCGCAGCGTAAAGTTATTTGAATACCCATTCCAGGAACCGCCCCGAAAGCCCGTGATAATTCGCGCCGGAATTCCCGCAGACCGCGCCAGCAACGCGAGCGATCCGGCAAACAGCTCACAATGTCCGCCCTCACGCGAATTCAGCCAGCGCACCAGCGGATCGCCGGCGCCCGCCGGAATTCGCGGCTGCAGCGAATAGATGTGATGCTCCGCCAGCCAGGCACTCGCGCGGTCCGCAAACTCATCCACGGTCAACTCCGCCGCTGGGGCCGAGGCTGATCCTGCACCGTTGCGGATTTCCGCTACGACGCGCTCGAGAATCGCCCGATCGTCCGCACTCATCGTCATGTGCAGCATGAGGGAGAACGCTGCGCGCGGATTATCCCGGTCTCGCTGGAGACGCGCGCCAAACGCCGCGTCCGGCATGTTCGGCGATGTCACCAATCCTTCCAGACGATAGGCCGTCATGGTCACCGGCTCGTTTCGCAGCGCGATCACGCCAAGCTGGCGTGCCACTCGAAATGTCTGGGGCTCCCGAAATCGCGCCAATTCAAACGAACCGAGCGTCGGCAGAAAACGACTCACGCCTGACTCGAGATAAAATGTCCAAAAAACCGGCGGCCCGTTTCGTTCGGGTAGCGCACCGCGGGCGACCATTCCGTGACGCTGACGTTCGAAAGAATCCCTCAGCAAAATCGGCGACAACCGAAACGTCCCGTCCCGATATTCGTCGAGCACCAGCATCCGCCAATACGGATCCGCCGGCACCTGATTCCGATCAGACACATCCACGCTGAGCGCCACGCTCGTGTCCTGCAGGATGTCCGTCACGTCGCCAAATCGGATCGTATCGCTAAATCCAGTATGCGCTTTTTTCGTGATCAACCGATCAAGGAACAATCCGTTTTCCAGTTGAAATCGGGGAATCGCGAAAAAGAGCAAACCCGACAGCGCGACCAAACCAACGAACAATCC
>DAITQE010000496.1:0-3713 GCA_036833235.1 Opitutus sp. | reverse complement strand
GGTTGACGGTTAACGAATGCTGGAGCCGGGACTAAATACAGTTCGTGCGGAGGCGCCAGCGGTTACGGCAGGAACTTGCGAGAGGAACAATCGCTGCTGCAAGCTCCGAGACCGTGAAGTGGCCAACTTCGTGCGGCTGGGACATTCCCCGCCAATATGTTCGGCTCGAGCGAACGGAGGCCGGATTAGTAGTTCCGCCTTCAGGCGATCCGAAGATCGAATTCCGTGTAAAGACCTCTCGCCGATTACTTTTTTTTGCGCTTCCTGGCGCTCTGTTGGCCGGCCGATTTCTTGAACTCCGGCAGCCGGTTCTGCTTCTGCTGAAAACGCTGATTGGCTTTTTGATCTTTGATGGTCGGCAGGTATTTGGAACCCATGCCGACAACGCCGCCCAGATTTGCATGCGCGGCAATCAGAATCGCGGAGGTACGCCATCACCGCCATTCCGGTATTCCTTTCTTTTGGAATCGCAATTTGTACGCCGCCAGCAGTCGCCAGCTTGCTGGCGCGTTGGAGCGCGAGCGAGCTCGCGGCCTACAAAGCAACGAAATCTGCCCTACTGGACGCCACACTGACGTGGACGACGCAGAGTGGCGCGGGCGTCCCTCTCGTGGGTTTGGGCTGTCTTGTCCTAGAACTGAAAAGCGCTCCACTCAAAGGCGTGGTTCGGATTGCGTTTTATCGAGCGTGCGGCAATGAGCACGAAGCCGCTCCATGACCTGGACGCAGAATTATACCCCTCTTTCTGGCAGCTTGGCCGCCTCTGCTCTCGTGGCCGCAATCCCGGTGATCGTTCTGCTCGGGCTTCTGGCGTTCTTCCGCGTGCGCGCTCATCGGGCGGCGCTCACTGGACTCGTGACTGTGCTCGCAATTGCCATATTCGTTTATCGGATGCCACCGGTGATGGCGTTCGCCGCCGCAGGATATGGCGCATGTTACGGATTGATGCCGATCGGCTGGATCGTACTCAACGTCGTGTTCCTTTATCAAATCAGCGTGCAGACCGGGCAGTTCGAGCGAGTTCGGCACTCGGTCGTTAATCTTTCAGCTGATCGTCGGATTCAGGCCCTGCTCATCGCCTTTAGCTTTGGCGCGTTCATCGAAGGAGCGGCGGGGTTTGGCGCACCGGTTGCGATTTGCGCCGCGATGCTCATCGGAATTGGTTTCCGCCCGCTGCTCGCCGCGACGCTGGCACTGATCGGTAATACCGCGCCCGTCGCGTTCGGCTCGCTCGGCATTCCCATCGTCTCTCTCGCGCAGGTCACGGGGTTGCCCTTGCTCGAGCTCAGCGCCATGACGGGCCGTCAATTGCCGGTCTTCAGCCTGATGATCCCGTTCTGGATCATCATCGTGATGGTTGGCTGGCGGGCGACGCTTGAGATTTGGCCGGCGTGCCTGGTCGCGGGCGTCAGCTTCGCGCTGGTCCAATTCCTGGTCAGCAATCTTCATGGTCCTTGGTTAGTTGATACGGCCAGCGCGTTGGCGTCACTCGGCGCGTTGCTGCTGCTGCTTCGTTTCTGGCGACCGCGTCGCGTCTGGCGATTTCCGGAGGAAAAAGAATCCGACGCTTCGGCGGCTGTTCCTGAAAGGATGAGTAAGACGGTGATTTTTCGCGCGTGGTCGCCTTGGATTATTCTTTCAGTGGCGGTGTTTCTCTGGGCATTGCCCATCACGAAAACGTTTTTCCATAGCCTGTGGGAACCCACTTTTCCCGTGCCTCAGCTGCACGAAATGGTCTTCAAAGCACCGCCGCTCGCGCCCGAGCTCCGTGCTGAAAGCGCCATCTATTCGCTCAATCTTCTCTCTGCCACCGGGACCGCCTCGCTCTTCTCCGCGCTCGTCGCCGGACTCCTGCTCGGCGTGCGACCGGCGGAGCTTGCGCGGACCTACGTTCGGACCTTTTGGAAAGTGCGATTCTCGTTGATCACCATTGCAGCCATGCTCGCGCTCGCTTTCACGTCTCGGTACGCGGGGGTCGATTCAACGCTAGGCCTGGCGTTCGCCAGCACCGGCGCGCTGTTTCCTTTTTTTTCGCCGCTGCTCGGCTGGCTGGGCGTCGCTTTGACGGGCAGCGACACGGCGTCGAACGTCCTATTCGGAAACCTCCAGCAAGTCACGGCCCATCAAGTCGGCATTTCGCCCGTCCTCGCCGCGTGCGCCAACAGCACCGGTGGAGTGATGGGAAAAATGATTGATGCGCAGAGCATCGTAGTCGCGGGCGTCGCAACCGGTCAGCAAGGTCAGGAAGGACAGATTTTACGCACCGTGTTCTGGCATAGCCTGGCGCTTGCGTCGCTCGTTGGCATTTTCGTTCTCCTGCAGGCGTACGTTTTCCCGGGCATGATCCCGTAACCGGCCGCCCGGCAAACTGAGAGACTCGCTGCGAGCGTGACAGACTATATGAAAACTAACGGTTGGACGAGTCGGCGTATGCTGCTGAAAGCAAGATTGACAGCCGGAAGGCGCCTCGCGAAGTTCCGCCTTCCTTATTTACGGCGGTCATAGCTCAGTTGGTTAGAGCACAAGATTGTGAATCTTGGGGTCGCGGGTTCGAGTCCCGTTGGCCGCCCCATTTTAAATGTTGATCATCAACATTTGGAATTCCTCGACCGAAGATTTGCCAGTTGACGTGGCAAATCGGTCATGGCGTTCCTAAAAAACTCAGTAGTCAAATTCGGGATTTCCGAATTCACGAATCCCTCCGGGTCTCATCGCGTGCAGCGCACGCAAGGCCGCGAGTTCTACGGGCTCCATTTCACGGCCCCACGCCGCACGCAATCTTTCGGCCGTTGAGTCTTTCAGCTTCCGGCGCCGATTTCCGTGCGCCACCCTTCGCGCAGGTCTTTGATGTTTCCGACCTTCTCGCCCTTCGCCAGCCGCCCACGGGTTTCCTCATCTATCTGCCGATGTCGTTTCGAGAAGCGGGCGATCACGCTTTTTGGCACACCTTTGATTTCAAAACCGCGGGCATGGTTCTCGATTTCGTAACCGAGCGCCCGAAGTCCTTTGCACAGCTCATGGCGGTAAAAATTCGTGCCGAACCGGTGCGCACGATACATACCCGCCGGATGCAGCGCCTTCCAGCGGTTTTCCACCGGATCAAACGTGGCATTCATCACGACGCAATGCGTGTGGAGATGGGGATCCAGTTCCCGGCTGGTCTCGTGCCGAAAACAGGCCGTTACGAGATTACCGGTCACACGCTCGCCGTTTTGCCCTGATTTGCGCACTCGCGCCTCCGCACGGGTTTCAAGTTCCAGCATAGCTCGCCGGACTGCCCGCTCATGCAACGCCAAAATCCGTTCATCCTAGTAAAGCGCGATCACTGAAACGCTCTTCGGCGGTGCAATCGTAAAGTCGAAAAAGATGCGTCGATTGGCCTTCACGCCATCACCCTCCTGCCGCACCGAATTCAAGCGTTGGCCCAACCGTAGCCCAGTTTCCGGATGCTTGCCCTCGCACAGTGCAATGAACGCCTGCTCACCGACGACACCTCTCAAACCCAATCTTTCGGCACCCGAGCCGAGCCATTCCCCTTCAATTTTCTGACCCTCCGAATAGTAGTCGCCAGCACCTAAATGCTCGCGGAAATACTGCTTCGCATTTTTGAGGTTAAATTGAATCTTGGTTTGAATCATCGTCGAAAACCCCGACTCGACGGCGATGACTTACGAAACGAAGTCTCGTTTCGTTTGGTTGAGACACCTTACCCC
>DAITQE010000495.1:0-3715 GCA_036833235.1 Opitutus sp. | reverse complement strand
GAATGAACCAGTGACATTGAGGTCGCCAAGAATAGTCCCGCCTGCGAGCGGAAGATAATTGCTCGCGGTGATGTTGGTTGGGATATCTGCGGCCGTCAGACCTGCAATATGGTTGACGGTCGCATTTGAAATCGCAACGCCACTCAGTTGATCAATCTTGTTGGAGAGCGCTATCGCATTCCAGACGCCGCCACTAGCCGGGGGAGACGAGACTGCGTTGTAGCGCAAATCCATCTGACGTTTCAGTTCGCTTGCAAGCTGATCGAAGCGGGCATCGACCGCTCCAGTATCGATGCGGGATGACGACTGGATCGTCCGTTCAATGACTGGCTGCGTGATGTAATTATTGACGACGGTCGAAGCCGTACTCGTCGAAGCGCCCGTCGTGGGCAATGCGGTCACTGCCGCATGAGACGAGGGTTGAGTTGTTACGGCAGCTGCTGCGACTGAAGCGGTCGGCGGAACCTGATGGTGCACACCAAAGACAGAAAGGATGGCTGCGACCACAACCGAGAAGATAGACGATTTCACATTGGTGATTATCGCACTCTATGCAGTGAACCATTTTTCGGCATGGGGATAAGAATGAGCCCCGCGTTGTAGCGGGGCTCGGTCGTAAGGATCGCACCGGTGGGAGCGCGGGAGCCCATGCGTTAGCACTCCTGCGGCAACTCTCCAGACGTAGCCCGCAACGGCGCTTGCATTGCCCAAGCGGTCATCCGTCAGCGTCATGATGGCTGGCGATCAGGCAAGCTTGGTCAAACCTGCTTTGATAACGGCAAGCGCATCGTCCATCGTTGCCGCGGTATCGAACACGATCTCCTGCGTCAGGAGCTGGGGCTCTTGATCGTCAACCGTGGTCGCCGTCATCGACACATAGACCCGACCGTCCGTGAGAGGGGCGAGTTCGATGCTGAAGAACTCGACACTCTTGATCACCCGCGCGGCGGGATTGGTGCTCCGAGAGCCGGCCATCTATCGGCTCCTGCGGCTGGTGCCGCTCGGCCGCTCCGGCTGTTCGCGTCGGCGCGGTTCGGTTTCGTCGGGTGCGTCGTCTGCCGTAATCTCGCGGTAAACGATCTTTCCGTCGAGAGGAAGCGCCTGTAGCACGATGTTGAAACCGCCGTTGTCCTTGTGCGGAAACACAAGGCCGAGGTTGAGCCAGAAATCGTCCTGGCCTTCACGGCGGATCACGGAATAGGCGCGATGCGATGGTTGCTTCGGTTGGTCTCTCTCCGCCATGGAACACTCCTTTTGTGCGGGTTGCAAAATCCTGCGTGGGCAGGCTCAGGTGAGTGCCGGGATTTGGCACATGCCTGATGACTGCCAACGAGGCTGCTAACCAAGGAGAACGGTGGAGGCTGCCTTTCAGACTACGTGAGCAAAGCAGTTCGTCAATGTCGCCCGTTCAAGACTAAATGAGCGCAATCGAGCGGCCATTGCCGTCGCGCCATATTTCGTCGAGTGGACTGTTTTTCCTCAGTGCGTCGCGGGTCGCAAAGAAGAACAACGTTGCACCGGGGCCACGCGGCATCTGCAATTTGCGAAGCGCCTCTGTCATTGTCTGGACACGCTTCTTGTCTGTGGTGATGGTCAGCACACGAAAGGCTTTCCAGCCGTAGCGTTGCTCGTGCTGATTGCTGGCATAAGCGGCAAGGTAGCCGCGCATCTTCAATGCGAAGCTGGTCTCAGAGTTATCGCTACGGGTGACCGGCATGGTGCCACGATCAATCTCAACCATGAAGCAGCGGCGCGAGCCATCCGGAAAGCGCAGGCCGAACAGTAGATCGGGTATCAGACCAAGAACTTTCGTCTGGCCGTTGTCCGTCATTTTTACTTTCAGTTTGAGTGGATGCTTGTCTGCGAGTGTGCGCTCTGGAAATGCCGCGACAATTTCGTTGGGATGAATCAACGTCACGTCTTTGCGAATGCGGGTCGCAGATTGCAGCGCGACGTAGAAATCCATAATTTCGAGTTGGTGCTCGATGAAAGGCCGCAGCGCGGATTTGTTTTTCTCGCTCAGGTCACCGCGCGGTAGTTCTGTATCGCCATAGGCCTTCAGCAGGCGCACGCCGTCGTTGGCCAATGCGTACACCATGGACGACGTACCATCGGTTGGAAAACGGTCAAGCTGGGCACGTGGCCGGTCGATGTAGCCAGCATGGAACAGCAGTGACAAGCGATCATTGGTGCGATCGAGCGAGCGGCCGACGAGTTTGGCAATCTGGGTGGAGCGCAGGAAGCGATGTCGGGCGATTGCTCGAACAATCGCGAGGTCCCCATCGGTCAGACGAAACGCGCGAGGTTCCGCCGCGCGGCGGAACCTCGGTCGTCGTGTTTGTTTCGAGTTTGGTTTGGCGGCCATGCAGAAATTATATCAACGCGAAGCGAGCAATTTCTTGGACCTGATCCGGACTGCGGATTTCAGGCGAGTGCGCGCGATCTCGATATACTCAGTCTCACGCTCGACCCCGATGAAGCGGCGGCCGTACATTTTGGCGGCAATCAGTGTCGTTCCTGAACCGGCAAACGGATCGAGGAGCACATCGCCTGGTGCGCTGAAATCTCGGATGCACCATTGCATCACCATCAGCGCCTTCTGCGTTGGATGAGCGACACGCGGCTCGCGACTGTCGCGAACAAATCCGCGCCAGCGGCTATTAAAGACGCGAGCGGGTTTGGCGAATGATGTCCAGGCTAATTCGCAATCGGCGAAATTGGCGCAGGTCAGACCGTCGTTCTTCCACCACACCAACCAGCATCGCGATGCCGGCAGGAAATGCGTGAAGTGATTGCCGCCCCAAATGATCTGATGTTTGCTGACACGAAGCATCTCGTCAAAATATTCTTTCGACGGAATTCGCGAGTCCCACTTTTTTGGAGTGAAGCGGCTATCCCAAAACTTCCCGCTCTTTGCAATGCCCAATCCGTAAGGCGGATCAGTACAGAGCAAGTCGATGCTTTTGTCTGGAAGCGATTTCAGAAATTTGAGGCTATCGCCGCGTATAAGCTTGTTCATGGTTGCGTCCTCGTTGGAGAGGACGCCGAATTAGAACCGCAGCGCGTTGTCGTAACCGAACGCTATGAGCTGCGATGCGATGGTGCGTGCGCGGACACGTCGCCATGCGCAAATTTCACATCTGCTTGATGATGGAAAACATAATCAGGAGCGCCAGTCGTCTTTCGGTGTTGCGGCGTCCGGTGAGGGCGGCGCGACTTGCGCAGATGTTGCCGCAGGAGCTGGCTCGTCGTTTGGGGGCGTCGGTGCTGCTGCGGGCGCGACAGGTAGTGGCGTGTCGTGGCTGGCCGGGGCTGGTCGCGGCGTGGCCCGGGCAGTCGCGTACTTCTCACGCATACGATTTTGCAACTCCCCGCGTTCGGCTGTCGTCATGCGAGGTTGCTGCTCCAGCACGCGATGGGGAAATTGCAGCGACACCGCAGTCTCGGTGAAATTACGGACGAAGGCCGCAAACGATCCCTTCGATTGGCGCTCCAGCATGTCCGGCTTCGCCCGCATGTTGCGGGCAAGCGCGTGCGCGTCACGGTCGCCAACGCCGCCCGCGAACTTGATTGAGGTATTAGCGTGCAATGAATCGAGCGCCTGCGACGACAATTGCGCTAGAAATTGATGGGCAACGATCAGCCCGATATTCTGCTTGCGCGCCTGTTCAAGAATAATGGAGATATTCGCGTCGCGTGCAATATAGTCCTGCGC
>DAITQE010000494.1:0-3723 GCA_036833235.1 Opitutus sp. | reverse complement strand
TTTCTTTTTTGCGCCGGGATATCATCCCGCCTTCAAGAATATTGCGCCCGTCCGAAAGCTGCTCGCGGCTCGAGGGCAGCGGACCGTGTTCAATATTCTGGGACCGTTGATCAATCCCGGCCGGCCCGCGCACGTCGTCCTTGGCGTGTTTGCTCACAGCTGGGTGGCGAAGCTTGCGGGAGCACTGGAGGCGTTGGGCACCGATGCCGGCCTCGCGGTGCACGGAGTGATCGACGCGACGCGTGGTATCGACGAACTCACCACGGCTACGCCCAATCACGTGCGCGGGTTCGGCCGCCTGCGCGATATCTCAGCCGACTGGCACGCTGTGGATTTTGGGATGACGGCGTCGCCCTTTGCCGATCTTAAAGGGGGAGACTTGTCGACGAACCTCGCGATCACTGACGCGCTGATCTCTGGCCGCGGGCCGAAAGGCTTGGTTGACACGATTGCGCTCAACGCCGCGGTGGCGCTGTGGGTCGTTGGAAAAACAGCAACCGTACAGGAAGGAATCGAGCTTTCGCGAGAGTTGTTGGTGGGTGGAGCGGTCGCGCGAAAAATTGCGGCAACGCGTGAATTCTATGCGATGTAGCCGTTACGACCCAGTGGTGGATGACCCTCAGCCGTGTTGGATCGTTCGGCGCAGATGGTCGACGGCTATCATCGTTTGTCTGAATTAGAATCAGGTTATTCCAATCTTCATGAAGCGACAGTATTTCGGAACCGATGGCGTCCGTGGTTTATTCGGCGGGCCGATCATCAACGAGCAATTCGCCGAACGGCTGGGTTTTGCCGTGGCGAGCTGGCTGCCGCAAAAAGGCAGAATCCTGATTGGACGAGACACTCGGGCTTCGGGTGTCGTTCTTGAAGCTGCGATTGCCCGAGGGCTCCGCGCCGCGGGAGCGGATCCTGTGTCGCTCGGCATCGTGCCCACGCCAGCCGTGGCGCGCGCCGTGGTGAAGGAGAACGCCTCGTTGGGCGTTGTGATCACCGCGTCGCACAATCCCGCCGTGGATAACGGAATCAAGTTTTTCGGGCCGGAGGGAATGAAGCTCACGGACGAGGCAGAAGCGGAAATCGAAAAACGGCTGCCCGCGCAAAATGGCGCTGCAATCATGCACTCACCTGCATTGCTTCCAACATTGTCAGGCGCGATCGCCGACTATATTTCAGCGACGCAGGCTCTCTTGCCTCCCGGCGCGTTGTCGGGTTGGCGCATCGTCTTGGATACTGCGAATGGTGCGACCGCGGCCACGAGCTCAGTGGTGTTGCGCGCACTCGGAGCCGAGGTGATTGGCTTGGGCGATGCGCCCGACGGAACAAATATCAACGCCGGAGTTGGCAGCGAGCATCCGGAGCAACTCGCTGCTCAAGTCCGGACGACCGGCGCGAAGATCGGGATCGCGCACGACGGCGATGGTGATCGTTGCGTCTTGTGTGATGAACGAGGCGAGATCCTGGATGGCGACGAGATCCTGACTATTCTTGCGGCGTCATCGCTGCGGCGCGGAGTGCTGGTGAAAAACACTCTCGTTGTTACTATGCAGAGCAATCTTGGCGTTGATGCCGCGATCATCGGTCTTGGCGGGCGCGTTTGCCGCAGTGACGTCGGCGATCGCTACGTGATTGAAGCCATGCAAGCGGAAGGCGCGACGCTCGGCGGCGAGTCGAGCGGTCATATTATTTGCGCGGAGATTTCACCGACTGGCGATGGACTGGTGGCGGCGCTGAAAATCATTGATGTCATGTTGACGACGGGCAAACCGCTGTCGGAACTGCGCCGCATTCTCGAGAAATTCCCGCAGCGAACGTCGGCGCTGAAAGTTCGGGAGAAACGCTCGATTGAAACGCTTCCCACGCTGAGCGGAGCGATTCGTGGTCTCGAGCGTGAACTCGGATCGCGAGGACGGGTACTCGTTCGTTACTCAGGTACGGAGGCAAAACTCAGGCTGCTCGTCGAGGGACCTACGGACGCGATCGTTGAGGGCGGTATTGCGCGTCTGGATGCGGCGGTTCGGACGGACCTCGAAGTGCTTTAGGCTGCGTTGACGAATTCATCACCGAGATCCCTGAAACGAACGCAAATTTATGGCGTTGACCTCCGGCTCGCAGCGCATTGTTTCCGACGATGGCTGATATTTCAATTTCAGCGCTTGGAGCGAGGCAGCAAAAGCAGGTGGAGAACGCGCGCGTCGCTCTCGATTTGGGCAATTTCGAATACGCGATCGATGCATGTGGTGAGGTGCTGAAAGTGTGTCCTGCGTCGCTTATCACTCGGCAGATCCAGCGTATTGCGCTGCTTCGACAAGCGGAGAGCTCCAGCCATTTCGCTACGAAAATTCGTGGTTGGGTCGTTTTGTTGCTGGGCCTGCGCCGCAGGAGTCAGCAGCCCGAAGGGCTAATTGAGTTTGCGACAAAGATCCTCGTCGCAGATCCAAAAAATGTTCGCGCCCTGAAATGGCTGGCCCAAGCAGCGAACGAGTTGAAGTTACCCGACACGGTTGTCTTCGCGCTCGAAGCGGTGCGTGAACTTCGGCCGGATGATCTAGAGAATGGCTTGGCGCTGGGTTTCGCGTTGCTGAATGCCGGCCGTTCCGCGGACGCACTGCGGAGAGCAGAAATCATTCTGAAGGTCCGCCCGGTCGACGCGGACGCACAGGATTTGCTGCGCCGCGCATCTGTGGCTCAAACCGAGCGCGACGGCAAATGGACGGCTACGCCAACGGCTCAGGCACAGGTCAAGGCGGAGCAGTCAGCAGCAGCCCCCGTCGGCCTCGCGGCGGAGGTGGTGACGCCAGGTGATTGGACTCAGCGTTTAATCGATGAGGCACTGGCGCGAGTCGCCGAGGAGCCGGAGAAGCTCGCCCATTACCTGAGCCTGATCGACGGTTACCGCCGGCTTGGCCGTCGGGATCAGGCGTTGGATTGGATTCGGAAAGCCCGAGCCCGCAACGTGAGTGGCGCGGATGTTACGCTCGACGAGCAGGAGTCGGAGCTTCAAACGTCGATGCTCGAGCAGCGGTTTCACGAAGCTGAATCGATGCTTGCACGGTCGCCGAACGATGAGGAGCTGCAGGTGAGGTGCGCAACGACGCGTGCGGAATGGCTGGCATTTCGTATCGCTCAATCACGACGCACGCTGCAACGCAATCCAACGGAGGCGGGGACTCGCAAGGCGCTCGCCGCTCTCTATCTCGAGACGGAGAACATCGACTTGGCGATCGCTGAATATGAGCAGATTGAAGGAAACCCCGAAGTGCGAATTGCGGCGTTGATCGGGCTGGGCCGCGCGTTCAAGCGGAAGAAGCTGTTTGATCAAGCGATCGAGCGCTTCGCGGCCGCCAAGCGTGAACTCGGCGCCATGGACGACGTGAAGAAGGACGTCATTTATGAACTCGGGGGTTGCCTGTTGCTAAAAGGCGAGGTCGACGCAGCCATGGTGGAATTCAAATCGATTCACAACGACGATGTTGGAGTGCACGAGTTCGTGAATAAGCTCGGCAGGCTTCAGTCCCCGGGCTGATCGTATGGCAGAGTGCTGGCGATTCGCCGCCGCAATGTCTGTGTGCCGCGCTGCAGCGTTCGCAAACCGAGAGCTTACTCCCGGAATTCGTCGCGCACTTGATTGGCGCCGCCGCTGTTGGCCGCGTTCTCCTGACGCGCCTTCAAATTTTCTTCGCGCTGTTCGAGCTCACTTTCCTTTTCCTGCTGCTGCTGTACTTT
>DAITQE010000493.1:3212-3729 GCA_036833235.1 Opitutus sp. | reverse complement strand
GTCAGGACAACGATCGTATAGGTCTCCATTGTCCTCTATTTCTGCGCAACAACTGCAGGCTCGGCGTTCAGGGCGGTTCCTTTCGCTGCAGCAGCGCCGCCAGCGGCCCGCGAAAAAGATTCTCCAACGCTCCACAAAATAGAATGACGAGTCCTTGAATAACCACGACCATGTCGCGGTTGATTTTTGGCATATCAAACGAAAGTTCAGAGCCCCCTTGCACCAGCGCGCCAAATAAAATCGACGCGCCAATAATTCCCACCGGCTGATTGCGCCCCATCAGCGCGACAGCAATGCCGATGAAGCCCGCGCCACTGGGAAAATCGATTACGATCCGGTGCTGCGAGCCCATGAGTTCATTCAACCCGAGACAACCCGCCAGCGCACCCGAGAGGAGCATCGCGCCGACGACAACGCGCGCTGGGCGAATCCCGGCATAGATCGCCGCGGTAGGATTCTCTCCCGCCACGCGCAGCGCAAAACCCCAGCGAGTCCGCCACACGAGCACCGACACCAG
>DAITQE010000493.1:2270-3202 GCA_036833235.1 Opitutus sp. | reverse complement strand
CACCAGCGCCGCGGCCGCGAGCGCCAGCACGAAAGCAAGATTGAAGGGTGTCGCCGCAAACGTGAGCCCGACCTTTGCGAGCAGCTCATGGATTGCCGGCATGTCCGCATGGGCAGCGAATTCGCGCGTCTCCGGCGACTGCTGGCCCGGATTGATAAGCACGTTGACAAGGAGGTAAGTCATCATCGCTGCAGCGATGAAGTTGAACATGATCGTCGTGATTACGATGTGGCTCCCGCGCCGCGCCTGCAACCACGCGGGAATGAGCGCCCACGCCGCTCCGAATCCTGCGCCCGCTAAAATCCCCAGCGGCAACACCACCCAGAATGGCCACTCACCGCACCACAGGCAGATCAGCCCCGTACCCAGACCGCCAATATACGCCTGTCCTTCCGCGCCGATGTTGAACAAGCCTGCGTGATACGCGACCGCGACCGCTAGTCCGGTGAAGATGAAATTCGTCGCATAGTAAAGCGTGTAACCAATCCCTTCCTGCGAACCGAACGATCCCTGGATCATGAGCTGCAACGCGGCCCACGGACTCTCTCCAATAATTTTGACGATCAGTCCAGACAGCAACAGCGCCGCCGCGAGATTGATCACCGGCAGCAAGCCAATCTCAGCCCAGCGCGGAAGCTTTGCTGGAGCGCTCACGGCAATTTCGTCGTATTAAAAAAGTGGCGACGGTTGCCCCTTTTTATCGTGGTTTCGAGCCGCCCGCCAAACTCCGGCGCGCGGAAATACCCGCCCCCAATCCGCGACTCGCCGGCGCTCACTGGCGTTCCTCCTCGGGCACCCCCGCCATCATGAGGCCCAATTTCTCCTCAGTGGCGTCCGCCCGCGCCACCTCGCCGACAATCTCGCCAGCATTCAGCACAAGGATCCGGTCCGCCAGCGCGTTCATCGGGATGCCTTCGGGCGATTCCTCGAGC
>DAITQE010000493.1:0-2260 GCA_036833235.1 Opitutus sp. | reverse complement strand
AGGATCTCGTCGAGTTCAACCGAGACCAACAACAACGCCTTCCCGGCATCGCGCAACGCGACAAGTTTTTTGTGAATGAATTCAATCGCACCAATATCCACCCCGCGCGTTGGCTGCCCAACCAGCAGAACGCGCGGATCGGCGTCAATCTCACGGGCAAGCACGAGCTTTTGCTGATTCCCCCCGGAAAACTGCGCCAATCGCAGGCGCGGGTTCGGCGGGCGCACGTCGTAGTGCGACATCTTTTTCTCGCAACCGGTGAGAATCGCCGCGCGATCCATGAACACGCCGCGGTTGTAAACCGCCGCATCCTGATAACCGAGAATCGCATTCGACTGCGCCGTAAAGCTTGCCACGACTCCGGCCCGCAGCCGGTCTTCCGGCACATGCGCGAGC
Source organism: Opitutus sp. (assembly GCA_036833235.1). Lineage (GTDB taxonomy): Bacteria > Verrucomicrobiota > Verrucomicrobiia > Opitutales > Opitutaceae > Opitutus. The sequence goes on along the minus strand of DAITQE010000493.1, from coordinate 1,864 downwards.
CCGAGCTGGCGGCGCTCGCGCGGTCCGAGCTTTTCCCGCACCAGGTCGCGACCGCCGAAGTAAATCTCGCCGCGACTGGGAGCGCGCATGCCCGCGAGCGCCTCGAGCAGCTCCGACTGGCCGTTGCCGGCCACTCCTGCGATCCCGACGATCTCGCCCGCACGCAGGTCGAAGCTCACTCCTTTCAATCGAGCGACCCCGAGTCGGTCGCGCACCTCGAGTTCCTTCACCTTAAGCAGCGTTTCGCCTGGTTGGGTCGACCTTTTTTCTACCCGTAGCAGCACGGCACGTCCCACCATTTCCTCGGCCAACGACCGCGCCGAAGTCTCGCGGGTGGCCACTTCCGCGATCACGGCGCCTTGTCGCATCACCGTCACACGATCCGTTACCGCCATGACTTCGCGCAGCTTGTGCGTCACCAGGATCACGGATTTTCCCTGGTCGCGGAGTCGGCCAAGCATGCGAAAAAGTTGCTCGACCTCCTGTGGCGTGAGCACGGCGGTCGGTTCGTCGAGAATGAGTATGCCGGCACCGCGATAGAGCGCTTTCAAAATTTCCACCCGCTGTTGCAGCCCGACTGGCAATTCCGAAACCACCGCATCGAGCGGAACGTCCAACCCGTAATCCCGTCCGAGTTTTTCGAGTTCGCGGCGCGCGCGGGCGAGCCCCGCCCGGAGTCGGCCGCCGCCCTCCACACCCAGGATTATATTTTCCAGCACCGTGAAATTTTCCACGAGCATGAAGTGCTGGTGCACCATTCCGATGCCCGCGTTGATCGCGTCGTGCGGGGAATGGATTTCAACCGTGCGCCCGTTCACCTGAATCTCGCCCGCGTCCGGCCGGTGAAAGCCATAAACAATGTTCATCAACGTGGACTTGCCCGCACCGTTTTCACCAATCAGCCCGTGCACGCTGCCTCGCGCGACCGAGAAAGAAATAGCCCGGTTTGCCTGCACGGCGCCGAAGCGCTTTTCGATCCCGCGCAATGCGAGCGCGGGAGGCAAAATGGACGGAGTTTCAACCACGACTCCAGGTATTTATCCGCCTGAGCCGTCGATCACGGTTCCACGAAATGGCCCATCGGAACAAGGGACGAAAGCCTCGGCTCGTGCTCATTTGCTGCGGCTTACCGCGCCTTGTATTCCGTAACTTTGAGCTTGCCGCTGATGATCTCCGCTTTCGCCTGATCAAGACGGTGCTTCATCTCCGGCGTCAGGATCGCACGGTTGTTTTCGTCGTACGAATAATCCACACCGCCCTCCGCGAGCCCAAGCACGAGCTGGCCAGCTTTCCATTTGCCCGCTTTAGCATCGACGAACGCCTTGTAAACGGCGACATCAACTCGTTTCACCGCGGACGTGAGCACGCTGCCAGGATGCAGATAGTCCTGATTGCTGTCGCAGCCGATGCTCAACCTGTTCGCGTCTTTCGCCGCCTGCATCACGCCCAGCCCCGTGGCGCCGGCCGCGTGAAACACCACATCCGCCCCGCGGCCGAACTGACTTTTTGCGAGCTCGGCCCCTTTCGTCGGGTCGCCCCAAGCCGCCGGCGTCGTACCAGTCATATTTTGGAAAACCTCGATCTGCGGATTCACGTAACGCGCGCCTTCCACATAGCCGACCGCGAACTTCCGAATGAGAGGAATATCCATGCCGCCCACGAATCCAATCTTGCCCGTTTTTGAGGCCATGGCGGCCGCCATGCCGCAAAGAAAAGACGACTCCTGCTCGCGAAAATTAATCGACTGCACGTTCGGCAGATCAACGACTGCGTCGATGATTACGAATTTCACGGAGGGAAATTGCTTCGCGACTTTCTCGACCGCGGACGCCTGCGTGAAACCTACGGCGACAATGATCGTCGC
>DAITQE010000492.1:0-3763 GCA_036833235.1 Opitutus sp. | reverse complement strand
GGTCTGGGTCGTGGTTGGATTCATGGTTGGGAGATATCGGTTGAGGTATCGCTGCAGAGAGTGAGCAACATCGTGAACGCTTCGGGCGCTCGCACCGCGTGCGGGTGATTGGGCGGAAGGTGCAGAAACGTTCCCGCGGTGAGCCGGTGCCACGCGTCGTTGTAGAAAAAATCGCACGCGCCCGCGATGACCTGCACGAGTGCACGGCGGCGATTGGTGTGCGAGGTCAGTTCCTGGCCCGCCGCGAAGCTGAAAAGGGTTACTCGCGCTTCCGGCGTTTTCAGCAGCGAACGGCTGATGATGCTGGCGGGGTCTGGCGAGGTATTCTCGTTCAGCGCAACCGCACCGGCGACGTCGGCGGCAATAATCGTGGTCTGGCTCATGGGCGAATCTTACGCCTGCTCCGGCGCGGGCGCCTTGATGGGGATCAAGGTGCGCGCTGAATTCTGGAAATCAGAAATCCGCGTGTCCTATCGCAGCCGATGATAGGGAAAGTTTAGAGCGGTCGAGATCGCAACCCGACACGGAACGACTTTCCGACCTGGGAGCGCGGACGTCCCGTCCGCATTCCGAAACAAACGGGGGACGCCCGCGCTCCCAACGACCCAACCGAATCGCCGCTTCGTTTGATATGGATCAAGGCTGGTTGCGCCGATTTCGCCGATGATAGCGGCATGTCGTCCGCACTCTCTTCCTCCGCCCCGATCCCCACGCGTTCACGCTGGCGCGACGTGGTCATGCCCAAGGAACATGGCAGTTGGTCGCTGGCGCTCGAGCCTGTGGCGCTCGGCCTGCTCCTTGCTCCGTCCGTCGCGGGATTCTGCATCGGAACGGCAGCACTCGCCGGGTTCCTGGCGCGGCGTCCGCTTAAACTTGCTCTTAAGGAGCACGCGGGCGAACGGCGTGAAACCGCGTTAGTTGCGCTGAGCGTACTCACGCTGCTGGCGATTGCCGCCCTCGCGACCGCGGTTGGAATAAGCGAGCGCGGATGGCTGGTGTGGCTGCTGCCGTCGGCACTGGCCGGAGCCGTTTTTCTTTTCTTCGATTTGAAAAATGGCGGCCGTGAGGAGGTCGCGGAAATCGCCGGAGCGACGGCATTCGCGGGGATCACCGGTGTGATCGTAGCCTCAGCCGGCTGGAGCCCCGCGGCAGCATTGGGCGCCATGTTCGTGATGTGCAGCCGCGCAGTGCCCACAGTGATATTCGTTCGCACCTACGTCCGCAGCGCGAAGACCGGAACGCATCGTCCGCTCGCGGCGCTGATCGCTACTGGAGTCGTGGTCGTGGGCGCCATCATGCTCGCAACACGCGGAATGATTCCCGCCGCTGCTATTGCTGCGCTCACGTTGCTATTCTTTCGTGCCGCGGCTTATCTGCTTTATCCCCGACCACGCCTCCGCCCCCGGAATCTTGGATTTCAAGAACTTGCGCTTGGCGCCGCTTACGTCGCTGCGATGGCCGTAGCCTGGCGTTTTTGAAAACAGCGAAACCTTGATTCGCCTCAAGGCCCGGCGCGGCGTTTTAGCCGATACTCTCAATACAAGAAGCCATCCACGCCCATGACCCTGAAACAACTTACTTCCCTCGCCACTGTCGGCGCACTCGCCGCCTTGCTCAGCCTCCCGGCTCAAGCACAGGAAGTCGCCGGAGCGCCGTCCGGAAATCCGGTGGTGACGGACGATCTGCCGATCGAGCAAGCCGTGCTCACCTCCGCACCAAACGTGCCGCCACCGATCACACGGCGTTACTCCGCGCGTGTCGTCGTGCGCCTCGAGGTGCGTGAGGTTGTCAAGCGTCTCGCCGATGGCGTCGATTATACCTTTTGGACATTCGGCGGCGGAGTCCCGGGATCCTTCATCCGTATCCGTGAAGGTGATGTCGTCGAGTTCCACCTCAACAATCACCCGTCGTCGAAAATGCCGCACAACATCGATCTTCACGCTGTAACCGGACCCGGTGGCGGCGCGGCATCGTCGTTCACCGCTCCCGGACATTCCTCGCAGTTTACCTTCACGGCGCTGCACGCCGGTCTGTTTATTTATCACTGCGCAACCGCTCCGGTGCCCATGCACGTTGCGAACGGGATGTACGGCATGATCCTCGTCGAGCCGAAGGACGGCCTTCCGCGCGTCGACCACGAATATTACGTGATGCAGGGCGAAGTCTATACGTCCGGCCGTCACGGCGAAGAAGGTCTCCAATCGTTCGATCCAGAAAAAGCGATCGACGAGCGCCCCCCTTACGTCGTGTTCAATGGTGCAGTCGGTTCACTCGTCGGTGACAACGCTCTTCAGGCCAAGGTCGGGGAAACGGTTCGTATCTACTTCGGCGTGGGTGGACCGAATCTCACGTCATCGTTTCACGTGATTGGAGAAATCTTCGACACGGTTTATCCCGAAGGTGCGCTCGCCAATGCGGTGCACAACGTCCAGACGACATTGGTCCCTGCTGGCGGCTCAACGGCCGTGGAATTCAAGGTCGAAGTGCCCGGCACGTTCATCCTGGTCGATCACTCACTGTCACGTGCCTTCAACAAAGGCGCGCTCGGGATGTTGAAAGTTACCGGCCCGGAAACGCCGCGCCTCTACTCGGGCAAGGAGATTGACGAGGTTTACCTCGGCCAGCAGTCCGCCGCCGGTTCTGCAGCAAGCAAGCGTGAAGCCGAACTCGTCGCGGCGAAGCAGGAAGCCATCGCGCAAAATCCGCAAATCGCGGGGATCACCAAGAAAATTCAAATCGAACGCGGCAAGAAAGTTTTCCTATCCGCCTGCTTCGCCTGCCATCAACCGGACGGCAAAGGTCTCCCAGGAATTTTCCCGCCGCTCGCTGGTTCGGATTTCCTGAAGGCCGACAGAGAGCGGGCGATGCGGATCGTCCTGAAAGGCTTGTCCGGTCCGATCACGGTGAATGGGAAGCCATTTAATAACCTCATGCCGCCACAGGACTTCACGAATGAGCAGCTCGCTGATGCGTTGACGTACGTGATGAACAGTTGGGGTAACGACTTCGGCTCAGTTTCAACGGCGGAGGTCAAACACGTCCGGAGTCAGAATTGATCCGACGTCATGATGCGGAAACGAGTCCTTGGACCTTTGGAACTAATGCGATGCAACTGAAAGTACATCATGGCAGGGCGAACCCTCCGGTCTTTCGTTTTGATGGCGCAATCCGTTACGTGGTAGACTGCGAGCTTGCTCGCGCTTCAATCGCGCCAGCAAGCTGGCAGCCTACAAGATACGATTCCAAAACAAAAGACCTTGGAGCGAATCCTCCGGGTGCTGCGCTCGACGACGGTTCGGCGGGACGCCTCGCCCTACCGGCCAACCGCATAAGTCCGGCAAATCATTTCGTGCCGCTGATTCGCGCCGTGCTCGCCGTGCTGTTGACCGTCGTCGGTACGAGAGTGGTCAAAGCAAGCGTTCGCGAGACGGAAGGCATGGTCCTAATTCCGGCCGGCGAGTTCACGCCGCTGATCCGCGGCAAAGACGAACCCGCGACCGTACGCGTGCCGGCGTTTTATTTGGATACGCGTCCTGTGACGAACGCCGAATTTCTTTTGTTCGTGGAAGCCAATCCACGCTGGCTTCGATCGCGCGTGAGCTCGCTATTCGCCGACGCAGGTTACCTCGGTGACTGGGCGGGTGATCGCGAACTCGGGCCGTCGGCTCCGGCCAATGCTCCCGTGGTGCGCGTGTCGTGGTTCGCGGCTCGCGCCTACGCCGCGTGGCGCGGCAAGCGGCTGCCGACGACCGCAGAATGGGAA
>DAITQE010000491.1:0-3768 GCA_036833235.1 Opitutus sp. | reverse complement strand
CGTGCTACCTACATCAAATCAAACGCATCGCTGGCATGACGCTCAAATCGGCTCTACTATTTTGGCAAGTGACCCATTTACCGCATATCGAAATGGAACTCCGCACCGCGGCGCACCACGATGTTTCCCCACCGTTGAAACTCGACTGGACTATTCGGCCTTACCTAAACTGCTTTCTTAAACGCTACGGCTCCGTCAGCCCGATGGACTGCGCAGCGCTTTCCTCATCAGCAGCTGTTGGCCAAAGCTCACTCGTTATCAGATCCTCTTTCGATGCCCAACAACGAAGAACCTGGCCGGCTCGCCGAGCCCGTTGATCAGGAACAGGCGCCGCGTCTCCCCTTCCCGGTGGTCGGGATCGGCGCGTCGGCGGGTGGCCTCGAGGCCTTCATCGATTTGTTCAAACACATCCACGCCGACTGTGGAATGGCGTTTGTTCTGATTCAGCACCTCCCACCCGGCCGTGACAGCTTGATCGCGGAAATTCTCACCAAGCACACGAAGATGCCCGTGCGTGAGATCACGGACAACGTGCGGGTGGAGTGTAACCACGTTTACATTATTCGTCCCGGTCAGACGCTCACGATTCATGGCGGACTGCTCCATTTAACGCAGCCGGTCGAGAAACGAGGTCATCGTCACCCGGTGGACGATTTCTTCCGCTCGCTGGCCGAGGAGCAGCGCGAACGTGCGATCTGTGTCGTGATGAGCGGGATGGGCTCCAACGGCTCGGCAGGCGCACAGGCCATCAAGGCGGTGGGCGGCGTGTGCATCGCGCAGGATCCGGAAACGGCGAAATTCCCCTCGATGCCGCGAAGTCTGATCGACAGTGGGCTGGCCGATTTCGTTCTTCGACCGGAGGAAATTCCAGAGCTCCTGAATCGGTATTGCAATCATCCCTACGCCATCGGCACCCACACGCCCGATGTCAAAGCCGGCCGCGAACGCCAGGCGCTCAGCGAAATTCTCCAAATCCTGCGCACGCGTGTCCGCCACGACTTCACCGGCTACAAGAAGCCGACGGTACTCCGTCGCGTCGAGCGGCGCATGGGCTTGAACCAGATCTTGTCCATCAGCAACTACGTGCGCTTGCTGCGGCAGAATATCACGGAAGTCACCGCGCTTTCGGATGACATGATGATCCACGTTACTGGATTTTTTCGTGATCCGGATGTGTGGGAATTGGTTCGCAAAAAGGTGATTTTACCACTGGTCGCGAGCCGGACTGAAGAGGGCGTGATTCGCGCGTGGGTGAGCGCCTGCTCGAGTGGCGAGGAAGCCTACACGCTGGCGATGTTGCTGGTTGAAGCCACCGAAGGCCTCGGGCGTCCATTCGACATCAAGGTCTTTGCCACTGATACCGCCGAACGCATGCTCAGCCACGCCCGCTCGGGCTTGTATCCGGCCGCCGTCGAAAGCGAAATTTCGTCGGAACGATTGGAACGATTTTTCGAGAAAGAGGATTCGACGTATCGCGTGAGGAAAGAACTGCGTGAGCTTGTGGTCTTCGCGCCGCAAAACATTCTCCAGGACCCGCCATTTTCGCGCCTCGATATCTGCAGCTGCCGCAACCTGCTCATCTATCTCGAGCCCGCGGTTCAAAAGCGCGCCCTGGCCTTGATGCACTTTGGATTGCGGGAAGGCGGCGCTCTGTTGCTGGGCAATAGCGAGACGGTCGCTGGTTCTGAAGACCTCTTTGAGTCGGTTGACAAGAAGCACCGGATCTACCGCCGCGTGGGGCCGACGCGGCATGGCACGGTTGATTTTCCCTTGCTGCAAACGGGCGCCAGCGCAGCTACCGATGAAGAAACCAAAGCGCGCGCCTTGTCGCGCCCATCCGTCGCGCTGCTCACGAACCGGGCCTTGCTGGAGCGGTACAGCCCGCCTTCAGTGGTGATCGATCGCGATCAGCGCATTCATTATTTCCACGGTCACACCGAGCAGTACCTGGATCAGCCCCGCGGCGAACCCACCCGCGAATTGCTCACACTCGCGCGCGAATCGATTCGCGGCGCACTTCGCACCGCGGTGCAACGCGCGCTCTCGACCAATCTTTCGGCCAGCGTGTATGTCGGCTGGCTCGAGTCCGAGGGCGGACGATCCCGCCTGGAAGTCACTGTCGCGCCATTGGAGCTCAAGCCCAGCCCCACTTACTTCATTGTCAGTTTCCACCAACATCGCGAAGCCACCGCGCCTGCCGCGACATCGTCTGACGCGAGCGAAAGCCACCGCGAACTCGCATTGGAACTGCAACGGGGCCGCGACGAACTGCAGAGCACCATTCAAGAACTGCAGGTCAGCAACGAGGAGATGAAAGCCTCCAACGAAGAGGCCACGAGCATCAACGAGGAGATGCAGAGCACGAATGAGGAACTCGAGATGAGCAAGGAAGAGCTCCAGTCGCTCAACGAGGAACTCACCACCGTCAACATCCAGCTCCAGGTGAAAATGGACGAGTTGGAGGCGACGACGAACGATCTTACGAGTCTCCTCAGCAGCACGAACATCGCCGTGGTGTTCCTCGATTTGAAGTTCCGTATCCGGCGTTTCACGCCAGCGGTCAAAGACTTGATCGATCTGATTCCGTCCGACATCGGTCGGCCGTTAAATGATCTCGCGCGGAAGTTCGTGGACGAAGAGTTGCTGAACGACGCCACCATCGTTCTCGACCAGCTCGTACCGCGCGAAAAGGAAATTTCCGCCGAGAGTGGCCGCGTTTATGTGCGGCGGGTTCAGCCCTATCGGACCTCCGACAACCGGATCGAAGGCGTCGTGATCACATTCGTCGACATTATGGAGCGGACCCGCGCTGAGACCGCGCTGAGAGAAAGCGAGGAGCGTTACCGTTTGATCCTCGATGGGGTGAAGGAATATGGCATCTTCATGCTCGATCCTGATGGGCGCGTATCGACGTGGTCAGGCGGCGCGGAACACGTTTTGGGTTATTCGTCGAACGAAGCATTGGGCCTACCGTTCGCCGCATTTCATCCCGGCGAGGATCGCGCCGCCGGCGAGCCGGAGCGTGAATTGGCTGAAGCGCGCAAACGCGGCAGCGTTAATCAGGACGGATGGCGGGTGCGAAAGAATGGCAGCCGTTTCTGGGCGAGCGGCGCGTTGTCTGCCGTCGCAGATTCCCGAGGACGCCCTCGCGGATTTGTGAAAGTGCTGCGCGACAACACCGAGCGGCGACTAAGCGAGGAAGCGCTGCGTAACGCCAAACGTGCCGCCGATGCCGCCAACGAAGCGAAAGATCATTTCCTCGCCACGGTTTCACACGAGCTTCGCACGCCGCTCTCCGCGATCGTGCTTTGGACAAGCTTGATCGAAGACCAAAAAATCGTCGATCCGGAGCAACTCAGCGAAGCACTCAGCTCCATCAAGCGAAGCGCCGAGGAGCAACGCGAACTGATCGAGGATCTCGTCGACACCGCACGAATCGTCGCGGGCAAGCTGCGCCTCGAAATCAAAAGCACACATCTGCCCGCCGTCGTTCGAGCCGGCGTGGATGCGGCCCGCATCGCCGCCAAGGAGAAAGGCGTCCAAATCCGCGAAAACCTGGATCCTTCCGTCGATACGGTGAAAGCCGATGGCAGCCGCCTGCAACAGGTCGTCAGCAACCTGGTCAACAACGCGGTGAAGTTCACCCCGGCGGGTGGACAGGTCACGGTCGATTTGCGCCGCGTCAGCGATAACGTGCAAATCGTCGTTTCGGACACCGGGATTGGCATCGATCCCGAAATCTTGCCGCATGTTTTCGAACGATTCATC
>DAITQE010000490.1:0-3770 GCA_036833235.1 Opitutus sp. | reverse complement strand
AATCCGACCGCCGCGCGACTTACTCGTAGTCGTAGAGCTGCGGATCTCTCGCTGGCGCCGCGCGGCGGACGCGAAAACGATGCTTCGCCTCCTTCACGTCTCCTGGTGGTTTTGTTCCAGCCATCGGATCACCATAAGGGTCGTCGGGATCGGGCATGGAGCACGGCGCCTCTCCGCCGAGTTCGTCTTCCAACGATTCCGGATCGGCGCCTTCTTCGAGCTTGCGCACAACCTCCTCCATTTCGCCGTCGATCTTTTCGCCCGTGATCTCGGACATTCGCCGCATCATCCGGGCCATCGCCTTTGGATCGTTTTCATCGACGTTCGCAAATTCCTTTTCCATTGCACCCATCGCTGCTTCCATCCGCGCATCGTCTGGACCACCCTCGCCGGCGCCTGCGTCAGAGGCCGCGGGTTTTTCTTCCGCACCTTTGCCGCCGGTCGTCACCGCAAACGACGAAAGGATTTTCGTCATGCGGAAGCTCGGATTTTGCGGACACTTCGGAACCGTTTTTCCCTGCGCCAGAGTCTTCGCGTAGAACTGGTAAATCGTGTGGTTGTCCGGACAGTAATATTCGTAGATAGGCATGGCAAAGGGCGGAATTAGCGCGAGGTTCGCCGCTTGGCAAGTTGGTGTCCGTGTTGAACCGCCGTGACCTTGCCGCCATCGTTCAGTCGATCCAGCACACTCGCGAGCCGCCGCCGTTTTTCGTCCGTCTGCGCGAACATTTCGAGCTGGGTTGGACCATCTTCGATTCCGGAAAAACGCACGCTCACCAATCGCAACGGCCTCTTCTTCACCCAGGTCTCGCGGAGCATCGGCGCAACGAGCGGATAAAACGGCGCTTCGATATCCGAACCCGACCTCAGACTCTGCGCGTGCGACTGCTGCGAAAAATCAGGATAGCGCACTTTCAACGTCATGGTCCGTACGCGTTTTCCGTCTTCGCGAATTTTCGGGAGCAATTCATCGATCATCCGTTTTATCACGCGCTCGATTTCCGCGAAATCCGCCACGTTTTCGCCGAACGTTTCCTGCTGTGAGTAGCTTTTGGCGTCCTCATGAAAAGTCTCCACCGGGCGGTCATCAATCCCCTGCGCGCACGCCCGCATTTCTTCCCAGCCATTGCTGAAGATCCTCTTCAACTCCGATTCGCTGCGCATCAATAAGTCACTTACGACCTTGATGCGATGAACGTTGATGAGCGTTGCTTCCGTCTTGGGACCGACGCCCGGAAGTTTCCCAATCGGCAAGGGCGAGAGAAACGACGCTTCGTTCCCGGGAGGCACAACGACGAATCCGCGCGGCTTGCGAAGTTTTGAAGCAATTTGCGCCACCAGCTTGTTCGTGGCGATTCCGAACGACGCGGTGATCTGTAGTTCGTCCCAGATTTTTGCCTGCAACCCGTGAACGGCACGTTCCAGTTCACTGGCACTCGTGAAGCCACAGGGGCCAAGATCGAGATAGCCTTCGTCGATCGAATTCCGCTGCACGATCGGAGTCAGTGTCTCGCAGAGCTCGAACATTTGGCGCGACACGCGGCTGTAGAGCCCCGACGTGTGCGGCAGCATGATCAAGCCTGGGCAGACCTTGAGCGCACGTGCTGTCGGCATCGGCGTGTACACGCCGCACGCTCGTGCCTCGTAACTCGCGGAAGAAATGATTCCCCGCTCGCGACCGCCCACGGCGCATTTCGTGCCCCGAAGCTCCGGTTTTAGCGCCAGCTCGCATGACACGAAGAACGCGTCAGCATCGAGGTGGACAATCGTCGAGAGCAGCACGCCACCAGTGTCGACGTGCGCTCTTAAAAAGCAGAGCGAAAAATGAAACGAATGTGGCGTCCCGTAAAATCGCCGGCGCTTTTTTCGCGCAAAGTGGAGCAAATCGAATCGTCCGAAGGCTCCCCTTCCCCATTCTCGCGCAGTGAAGGATTTTCCTCTTAAAGCTTAGCGAGGGCTCGACCGGCGGTCGCGAGTTCGACGAGCGAATCGGTAGTGCCACTGGCCGAAACAATCACGAGCTGATCGCGTTTGCAGACCGCGACACAGACGCGCTGCAGTCCGTGATCCCGCGTGTTCGAAGGCATGTAAATCAATACGCTTTCGTCTTCGTGATTGACGCCAACCACACGCATCCAACCGCGCCGGTTCATCAGCCGATCACTCATCGCAAACAACTTTGCGCCCGGAAATTCGCCCGGACGCGAACGACTGGACAATTTATAAACGCCTACGCTCGCCGCGTTCACAGCTTTCAACGCCAGCCGCGCTTCGGGTGGCACGTGATCGCAAAACGCGAGACCGACTCGCACGCAAGCGACGACGGCCGGTCCGATCGTGAGCTGGATTTGGGTGCGCGTCGGGCTGTCAATGGCGGCCACGATTTCATTTCTCATCAACCGGGCGTCGCGATTTAATGTGACGGTGTTGATCGCCACGGCGGCGACGACGACTGCGGAAAGCCCGACAACTGCAAGAATCCAAAACAAAATGCGGTGCCAAAGCTTTCGGCGCGACGGGACCGGTTGATTCGTAGTCATGACTGGAGAAATCTGGCACGATTAAGATCGAACGATGAGCGGCCTCCGCCTCGTTTACGTTTTATGTCCGGTATGAATCGCCAGCTTTGCGAGCGGATCGATATGGAGCCCTTTACCCACCGCGGCGACCTGCTCCGGCTTGATGTTACCGACGATGTTAACGATCACGGCCTCGTGCTTGCCTGAATCCATGACTGTAACAACGAGTCCGGCAATACTGTCGTTGTCGCCCATCTTGACGTAGATCGCGACATCTTGGGCTTTGCCGCCTTCTTGCGCGATGACCATTCGTTCCCAGCCCTGTGCTTCGAGATCGCGACGGACGGCTTTCACTTTGTCAGTGGTGTCAGTCTGGGTTTTTTCGTTGTAGCCAACGACGTTCACCCGGACGTGTTCCAAACTGCGGATCAGCGCAGCGGCGTCAGGCTCGTCCTTGTCGACAAACAATGCGGCGAGCTTGAGCAAAGGAGCGTGTAAGTTTACCTCGACGAACTGGCAGCCGTCGGCGGGTTTGAACTGGCCGATATCAACGTAGCCGGAGGACGCGGCATGGCTCGTGAGTGCGGCGAGACTCAGCGCGAGGGACATCGAGGAAATGAGGGTAAAGCGATTCATGATCGTGTTCGGTTTTGAGGTTGTTTGATTCGCGATGTGCGAACAAGCGGAGCACACGGAACCAGTGCCGAAAGTTACACCCGTCTGATATTTCTTTCACCGCGACTTCTTTGTTGCGGCGCATCTGCCGGTTGGCGGTGGACCTGTAGGGTCGTCGCTTGCGACGACCGACGGCCTTCGCAAGCGAAGGCCCTACATTCGAATCGACTCGGAGATGCGCCCCTTTTGTTGCGGCACGGCGATTCGGCGTTGCGCGCGTCTTACCGTCCGTTCAGCGTGACCGGTTTATGGGACGTCAATGGCTCCACGCGAAACGCGCCATCGTGAACCTCAAAAAGGGTCAGGTGGTCGGCAAGCTCGTCAAAGAAATGACCGTCGCCGCCAAGCTCGGCGGCGGCGATCCGGCCGGTAACCCGCGCCTCTTTGCTGCGGTTGAGAAAGCGCGCAAAGCCAGCGTGACGCGCGACGTAATTGAACGCGCGATCGCAAAAGGCTCCGGCACCGGAAGCGATAAAACCGCGATGGAGCATGTGGTCTTCGAAGGGTACGCGCCGCACAAAGTGCCGGTCATTGTCGAAGTGTACACCGACAATCATCAGCGAACCGCCCCAGAGA
>DAITQE010000489.1:0-3777 GCA_036833235.1 Opitutus sp. | reverse complement strand
GGTCAATGTTTCGCAAGCGGTGGATGTCGTGGGGTTCAATTACCAGAGCGAGTTCTATGACCGTTTTCATCAGGCCAACCCGCGACTGCCGCTAACCAGCTCGGAAGATACTTCGTGCTTCATGACTCGCGGTGAATTTTTTACCGACCCGTCGCGTCAGGTCATCGCGTCGTATGATACCGAAAGCGCACCATGGGGATCGACGCACCGTGAGGCGTGGAAGGAAATCGCGAGCCGGCGATATCTCGCCGGCGGCTTTGTCTGGACGGGCTTTGATTATCGCGGCGAACCGACCCCGCATCACTGGCCCTCGGCGGGATCGTTCTTCGGCTGCATGGATCTTTGCGGTTTTCCCAAGACGGCTTTTTATATTCATCGCGCGCACTGGATCGAAAACGAGCCAGTCCTTCATCTGGTGCCGCACTGGACCTGGCCGGGCCAGGAAGGGAAATTGATTCGCGTGATGGCCTGTGCCAACGCGGAGGCAGTCACGCTCTTCCTTGACGGAGCCTCCCTCGGCGAGAAACCCGTCGATCGTTTTGAAATGGTTTACTGGGACGTTCCCTATCATCCCGGACGAGTGGAGGCGGTGGCGACCCGCCACGGCCGGGTGGTGGCCCGCGCCTTTGTCGAGACCGTTGGCGATCCGGTGGCTTTGCGAATCACGGCGGACCGGCCGGCCCTGCGGGGTGACGGAGTCGATGCGCAGCCGCTGACGATTGAGGCCGTGGATGCGCACGGCCGGCCCTCCCCGACGGCCAATGTATCCGTGGAGTTATCACTTGAAGGTCCGGGCGCGATGTTGGGGCACGGTAACGGCGATCCTAACTCCCATGAGCCGGAAAAAGGCCCGCATCGCAATCTGTTCAACGGCCTCGCGCAGGCGATCGTGCAGAGCACGGTGGCGAACCACGGAAAATTGGTGGTGCGCGCGCGAAGCGAAGGCCTGCGGCTGGCCGAAATTGAGATTGCGGTTGAGGAGACACTGACGCCTCCGCGCGTTCCCAGTGGCCAGCCGGCGTTGTTTCTCCAGCGTTGGCGGCTGTCTCCGCCGGCGGAGGATCCGCCCGATCCCAATCAGGACGTTGCGGAAAACGACATGAATACCTGGGCCGGAATTCTTCCTGGAGACCTGCAATCGTTCGGGGGGCTGCCCTATGCCATCTATCGGACGCAATTCCATCCCTTTCTTTCGGTGCAAAAAAGTGGCGGCGTGATCGTCTTTAAATCTGTCACTGGATTAGCCGAGGTCTGGCTCGATAAAAAGCTGGTGGCCAAAAAAGAAAGTTTCGAAGGCCAGCCGATCGAGGTTTCGCTCCCGCCCCATTTTGGCGACCGGACGCTGAGCGTGCTGATCAAGTCGCCACCGGGTGAGCCCGCCGGTCTAGGCGGGCCGGTCGTCGTCGTCGCCGGCGATAGGTCGGCCACGACAATACAAGCTGTACCTGAATCAGTGCGAACGGCATGCGTGCGCTCCCTCGGGAATTAGCTGATCCGCTTTCCCCGCCTTCAAATTTGCCCTGATGTGAGACCTTGCGGGCACAAACCCGGTCGCACAAAGTTCGCCTCCTCGTCCGATGAAAAAATACGCTGTTGCGCTGTGCATCGTCCTGCTGGCCGCCGGCCCTGGCCGCGCCGAATATTCGCTACCGGATTTGCCGCCAATCCCGGAGATTCCGGCGAAACTTCCGGTCGATACTGTGCCGCTCGGCGACTCTGCCAGCGCTCCTGAGATAAAACTCGATTTGCCAATCGCACCCGGCCCGTTCGAGCCAACGTGGGCATCGATCGAGAAAAACTATCCCGGCGAGCCTGCGTGGCTGCGCGAGGCGAAGTTCGGCATCTGGGTTCATTTCGGTCCGCAGTCCGCTGGCCAGAGTGGCGATTGGTACGCGCGGAAACTTTATATTCCCGGCACGCCCGCCTACAAAAACCATCTCAAGCACTACGGACATCCGTCCGAGGCTGGCTACAAGGATGTGTTGCGAGACTGGAACCCGAAGAAGCTTGATCCCGCCGCGCTCGTCCAAATCTACCGCGATGCGGGCGCGCGTTTTTTGATCATTCAGGGCGTGCACCACGACAACTTCGATCAGTGGAACTCGCGCTACCAGCCGTGGAACTCGGTCCGGCTCGGCCCTCACCGCGATTTTCTCGGTGAGTGGTCGCACGCCGCGCGCGCCGCGGGGATGCGCTTTGGCGTGACGTTCCATCATGAATACACGTGGTGGTGGTGGCAGAACGCCTTTGCCTCCGACCCAGCCGGACCGAAAGCCGGCGTGCCCTACGATGGCAACCTCACGCTCGCCGATGGCAAGGGCAAGTGGTGGGAAGGGCTCGATCCGCGTCTGCTCTACACCGTGGACCTGCGCGAGTACGCCACGGTCGCGAGTGCGGCCATCTCAAAATGGAGTCCGCCCGACGCAGGCCTTTTCACACGACATGCGGCTTACGCGAAATGGTACGCGACGTGGTGGGCGTTGCGCATGATGGACGTCATTGATCACTACGATCCCGATTTCATCTACACCGATGGCACGGGCGCCCAGCCCTTCGAGGGTTCGCATACCGGGATGGGCATCAAGGCTGATGCGATGCAGCGCGTCATCGCCCATTTCTACAACCGCACGATCGAGCGGCGAGGGAAGGTCGACACGTTCAGCATCGTCAAATTCCGCCAACGCACGAATGGCACCGTCAACACGGAGGAATTCGGCATCCCGCAAGATATCAAGACCGACCAGCCGTGGATCGCCGAGACACCCGTCGGTGACTGGTTCTATGCTCCCGATTTCACCTACGATTCCGGCATGATGATCCGCTACGTCGTCGAGGCCGCGGCGCGTGACGGCAACGCGGCTGTCTGCATTTCGCTTCTGCCGGATGGCTCGCTCGACGCCGGCAGTGCGCAGATGCTGCGTGAAGTCGGACAGTGGATGCGCCGCAACGGTCAGGCGATTTACGGCAGCCATGCCTGGCTGCGGCCCGGCGAGGGCGAAATGATCGACGGCAAACTCAAGATGCTCCCGGGCGGTGCGCTGCGGAAACAGCACGCCGAGTTCACCTTTGGCCCGAGGGATTTTCGTTTCACCGTCGGCAAGGACGGTGCGCTCTACGCAATTTGTCTCACGGTGCCTGTGCCCGGTGTGGAACTGAAAATCTATTCGCTCGGCGCCGCCCCCAATCTGTTGGGCAAACCAGTCAAAGCGGTGACGCTGCTTGGCCACACCGGCGCGGCCCTCGCGTGGCAGCAGTTGCCCGACGGCCTTGTTATCACGATGCCGGATACGAGGTCCTTTGCCACCGCGGTTACCTTTCGGATCGAGTGAGTGCGATGCGGCTCGATGGTCTCTGGTTGGCTGACGGTGAGCGTCACGGCCAGGCTCAGCACGAACACCGCGCCTATCGGCCAGCGGCCTGATTCCGGCGCGGTCGAGGACAACGCACGGGGCGAGGCAGAGCGTATCGGTCGCTTCTTCGTAATTTCGGCAGTTCAATCAACCGCCGATCGCGCAGAGGCACCGATGAAATCGAAGATAAGAAATCCAAGGCCGCAGTGCGCTCAACCGGCAGGTGAAAGCCACGAAGGCCGCAATTCGGTCATATCTGCGTTCCTCTGCGGAATCTGCGATTAAGACTGCGGCTTTTACGATCATCGCCAAAGAGCAACAGACCAGCCGCCGCGTTTCCGAGCAAGCCGGTTGCGGTCCGCACAAACGGAAGGGCGCATCTGTGAGTTGTCGGTGGCGGTCGGCCATCGTAGCGCGGGCATCTTGC
>DAITQE010000488.1:0-3777 GCA_036833235.1 Opitutus sp. | reverse complement strand
GCACTGGCACCCTCGGCGAGCGATTGACTCGAGGACGACACTTGGTTCGCGGCGCCGGCAATCTGACTCGAGCCGGAGTTAAGCGTGCCGGCGACTGTGGCGAGAATTCTGGTGGTACTGCGGACGATGAAGAAGGCGATGACGGCAGCGGCAAGAATCGCGCCGATGAGACCAATGAGAATCGTATGCTTCCCTCCCTGCGAAGATGTCTGGACGCTTGCGACGCCCCGGTTGAGATTGTTTTTGTTGAATTCGATAAGTTTGCCGAGAATGCCATCGAGTTCCTGATAGGCGGTAAGCATGCGCGTCTCTGAAATTGCGATGGCATCAGCGGTCTTGCCTTGCGTGCTCAGTGCGAGCACCGCGGTGAACTCCGTGACAAAGGCGGCGCGGGCCTCCTTGAACGTGGCGAACATGGCTCGATCCTCGTCGGCAGTGATCGTCGCCTCGTAGTTGCGGAGCAGCTGGTCGATGCGTTCCTTGTTTTTCTGGATGTCGGCGGCGATCTTGTCCTTGTTGTGAGTGTTGATGTGCATTTGCACCAAACCGAAGTTCTCCTTGAAGGCGCCGGCGATATCGATGATCGCAATGGTTCCGGGCACAGGATCGGTCGCGAGGTATTCGCCGGCGGCCGAGACGGCGAGAAACCGATTAAACGCGATGCCACCGAAGATGAGGGTGACGGTGATGATGGCGGCGAAGCCGGCTGAGACGCGTTTTCCGAGGGTAAAAGTTATCATGCGAGAGGGTTGCGGGCTCTCTTCGGCACAATGCGACGCGCCCACACCAAAGAATTGCGTGTCGATCGACGCGCAGCTCTGGCTGAACCACTACTCTAATAATTAGAGACGGTGTCGGGGCTGACGCTTGGACAAAGCGGCTGACGTTGTAGCTGTTTTTGTAGAACGAGATCGAAGGGGGCGAAGGAGGTTTCATCGCTGCCTGTTTTTGCGCCGGAGTTTCAATTCCGGAAGCTGCAGGCGAAAGGCGGTCGACGTTTTGCTGCGCATCGCACGCGGCTTGTAGCGAACCGAACAATCCCGTTAGGGTTCGCCGATGGAATCCCCCGACTGGGCCGGTCTCGGCGACGACGCGTTGCTGGAAAAGAAGATCTCCCAACTCGGCTTGACGATCGAGGGTACGCCTCTGCAGGCGCAGGTGCAGCAGCTTCATGACGAGCTTTTGCAAAAGGGGCTGACCTTCCTGCCGCCTTGTCACATTGGCGATGAATGGTTCGTGCCGGTTGGCATTCCGGCGATCTTTGTGCCGTTTTTTCTGGTGCATGACCGACTGCGCCAGCTCGAAGCGAAGATGATGCTCGAGGTTGAAGGCGAGAGCCCGGAATGGTTCATGCGCCTGATGCGCCACGAAGCGGCGCACGCTTACGCGTATGCCTACCAGCTTTTCAAAAAACGGAAGTGGCAACGCGTGTTTGGCCGGACCTCCGCCGAGGCGACGCCGCAGTTTTATCGGCCGCGTCCTTACAGCCATTCCTACGTTGTGCACCTCGACGACTGGTATGCGCAGAGTCATCCCGATGAGGATTTCGCCGAAACGTTCGCCGTCTGGCTGACGCCGGGCCTCGACTGGCGCGCACGCTTCAACGGCTGGAAGGCGCTGCAAAAACTCGAATACGTGGACGAGTTGATGCGCACGCTGGCCGGGCAGACGGCGCCACACCAACCGGTGTATCGCGTTAAGGACTACAATTTTCTCAACATCAAGCTCAAGACCTACTATGCGCGGAAGCGGAAGTTGTACGAAGATTCCTATCCCGATTTTTATGACCGGGACCTCCGCCAACTGTTCGCCGGTGCGTCGGAGGCCGGCCCGGCGCTGAAAGCGTCGCTTTATCTTCGCCAGCGGCGGCGTCAGCTAATGGATGCCGTGTGCGAGTCGACCAACGAAAAAAAATATCGCGTCAACAAACTGCTTTCCCGTCTGATCGAGCGGTGCGACCAGCTTGACCTGCACCTCAAGCCCAGTGACGCGCCGCCGGACCTTCAGCTGGCGGCTTACATCACGACGCTGGTGATGAACTATCTTTTCACGGGGAAATTTAAGCGTACGAAATAGCCATGGGGAAAAAGCTCAAAGTGCTCGCGCTGTTCGACGCCGTGCGACCGACGACGCTCAATCAGGACCTTGGCCCCGAACTGAAGACAGCGGATTGGAAGACAGAGGCGGGCGTGCTCGCCGCGTTGAACGAGCTCGGTTATCCGAACGAGCATCTGGCGATCTTCGATGACCTCGATCTTCTGCGCCAGAAACTCCAGACCTTCAGCCCGGATGTGATCTTCAACCTCGCCGATCAGTTTCGAAACAATCGAGCGTTCGACCAGCACATCGTCTCGTTTCTGGCGATGTACGGCATTCCGTTCACGGGCTGCGGTTCAACGGGGCTGACGCTCTGCAAGCACAAGGGCATTTCAAAAAAGATTCTCAGCTATCATCGCATTCACACGCCTGATTTCGTGATCATCCCGCGCGGCAAGCGGATTGCGCGCCCGAAGCGGCTGAAATTTCCCATTCTCGTGAAGCCACTCAAGGAAGAGGCGTCCTATGGGATTTCACAGGCATCGTTCGTGGAGAACGACGAGCAATTCCGCGAGCGGGTGGAGTTTCTCCACGGGAAAACGGACAACGACGTAATTGCGGAAGAGTATATCGAAGGACGGGAACTTTACGTCAGCATCATTGGCAATCATCGCCTGCAGGTGTTTCCGATTCGCGAACTGGTTTTTCGCGAAGTGCCGCCCGACGAGCCGAAGATCGCGACGTACAAGGCTAAATGGGACGAAGCGTACCGCGAGCGCTGGGGCTTGGAAAACCGCTTTGCCGAAGGTTTGGAGCCGGCGCTCGTGCGACACATCGAGTCAGTCTGCAAACGGATTTATCACCTGCTAACGATCGACGGTTACGCTCGATTGGATCTGCGAATGAACGCGAAAAACGAACTCTATTTCATTGAAGCGAATCCCAATCCCATCCTGGCGCCGGATGAGGACTTCGCGCAGTCAGCAATCAAGTCAGGCCTGGCGTACCCGCAGTTGATCGACCGCATCGCGCGCCTCGGTTTGAACACGGTGCGGGATTGATAAGCCGCAGCGCCTTATTTTGCGGCGCTCAATCAGCCGGAGGTTTTCATCCAATCGGCCGCGGATTGGCTCGGCGACAGCGGATTTCTCAAGCCAGCGTCTGGAGTTTCAGGGACTAGCAGTCATTGAGCGACCGAGTTGCATGAAGTTTACCCTTTACAGGCGGGGCGCGCTTCTCTGTTTTCGACCGCTCTCTCCATGCAAAAGACCAAGAAATCTGTTGCCAAGCGCTTCAAGCTTACCGGTCGCGGCAAGCTCGTCCGCCGCACGCCAGGCTTCCGTCACCTGCTGGCCACCAAAAGCTCGAAGCAAAAGCGTCGGGCGTCGAAAGACAAATTGGTGGCTGAAGGTCACGCGAAACCGCTCAAGCGTGCGCTGCCGTTCGGCTTACGTTAAGCCAACGCATCAACCTAAACTTCGCCCGGCGGGTGAACCTTTAAGCCGACCCGCCAGCGACTAACCTACTAAAGGAACATAACATGGCTCGTGCAACTAACTCCCCCGCGTCGCGTAAGCGTCGCAAGAAAGTCCTGAAATACGCCAAGGGCTATTTCGGTAACAAATCAAAGCTCTTCCGCTACGCGAAAGAAGCCGTTCAACACGCGTGGCAATACTCGTACATCGACCGTAAGAAGAAAAAGGCTGATCGCCGCGGTCTTTGGATCGTGCGTCTCAATGC
>DAITQE010000487.1:0-3784 GCA_036833235.1 Opitutus sp. | reverse complement strand
CGGCTCGAATTCCTCGGCGACGCCGTTCTGCAAATCCTGCTGGCGGAGGCACTCTATCGACTTTTCCCGCACGATCGCGAAGGCCTGCTAAGCAAACGACGTTCTTTACTCGTCAACCAATACTTCCTCAGCCAACTCACCCGCGACATCGGGGCCGACGCCTGTCTGCGGCTCGGCAAGAGCGAGGAGAAAACGGGCGGACGCGAACGCACCTCCGTCCTCGGAGATGCGTTCGAGGCCATCGTCGGAGCACTCTACTTGGACAGTGATCTTGCCGTCACGCGCAGCATCGTGATGTCCATTTTCGGCGATCTGGTGGCGCACCTAGCCTCAACGGAGCAAGCCGACAACCCCAAGGGGCGATTGCAGGAGCTTGTCCAACCGCAGCACGGCAATAACGCGCTGCGCTATGAAATCACCAAGACGGAGGGCGAGGATCATGCACGTACCTTTGAGGTTTCGGTTTTCCTACATGATTTCCTGCTTGGCTGTGGCCGCGGCCCATCGAAAAAACTGGCCGAGGAAGCTGCAGCTCGCGCGGCGTTGGAAGCAATGCAGTCGCAGGAATCGGAAATTCAGGATCAGCAGTAAGGCCGGCCTTCGCGAAGCTGCGCTGCGGAAAGAAAGGCGAGTGGCCGGGGATTGATTCGTTTTCGTTCTCTCAATCGTTCTTCGTTCTCGTCGGATTGAGAGAACGATAAAGAGGAACGAGAACGATTTACGGTTAGGACAAATAGTTTTTTTTGAGATCGCAATTTGTAGGCCGCCAGCTTGCTGGCGCGCTCGGAGCGAGATCCCAGCGCGAGCGAGCTCGCAGCCTACAAATACCACAAATCGCGATTCCAAACCAAAGTTCATGGGGCGGTCCAGAACGCTGACGTGTTGCGCTCCCGGGCAGACGGCGTTTCCTGCTAACCTTTCCTTTCCATGTCCGAATCCGCCGCGACGCGTTTCAAGTTAACCGGGATCTGTCCGCCTGCCCGGGGCGCCGCCATCGCGGAGCTCACCCACACTCACGCCTCTCCCGTCTGGATTGTCGTGACGCACGATCTGAAGGCGGCTGAACAGCTCGCCGAAGACGTTTCGTTTTTTCATGAAGCAGCGAAGGGCGCGCGCCATCAGACCACGCTGGTTTTTCCTGAATCAATGCCGGACGCGCGCGATATGCGCGAGGCGTTCGCCGCCTCGAACGATCGCTTCACGGTTCTCTCCAAGCTCCGCGCCACCCGCTCGCTGGCCGGCTCTCAGCTCTCAACTCTCAGCTCTCAACTGGTCATCGTCACGACGCCCGCCGCTTTGCTGCAACCCGTTCCAGCATTGGAGGAGTTTGCCACGCGGGAATTCAAACTCACACGCGGCCAGAAACAATCGTTCCAAGGTCTTCTCGAACGACTCCAAGAACTCGATTATGATTCCGAAGCGGTCTGCGAAGCGCCGGGCCACTACGCCATCCGCGGCGGAATCATCGACGTCTATCCCGTCACCGCCAACGAGCCTTATCGCCTCGATTTCTTTGGGGATGAGATTGAAGAAATTCGCGCGTTTGATCCGGTCACGCAACGGTCGGGTGAATCGCTCGAGTCGATTTCGATCTCCGCGTCTTCACGCGTAAAACTGGATCCGTCGAAAACAGGCATCGCCGATTACCTGACAACGCGTACGCATCTCGTGCTGGTTGAGCCCACCACGCTTGAAGAAGGTTTCGACGCGGCGGCGCAGGAATACCACGCCGGACTTTCACCGCTGTTCGCAAAATGCGCTGCGGCATTCGGGATCAGCGACATTGACGAAGCGAGCGCTTGGTTCGACGCCGCGGACCACGAGGTCACCTGGGATTCCGAAAGTCTCGCGCATCACCGCAGCTATCCGGAGGACGCACTCGTCGCGCAGGAACGGCTGCAGGTCGAGGAAGAGGCGCGCGCGAGTTTCCTGACTCGAATCGCGGCGTGGAAAAAAGAGGGTTACGCCGTGGCCTTCGTGGTCACCAAAGAAGGCGAAGAACAACGCATCGGCGAAATCATCGAGGAGCATCCTAAATTCAAGGGGATCAAACCTCGATTCCTGCGCGGCACGTTGAACGAGGGTTTTCGCGTCACGTTTCGCGGTCGGACGAATTCTCCGGATGAGCCGGCGCTCGCGAACGACGCCCCAGACGGACTTCGTCAATCGTCGCTGCACTGGCCGGACGTTTCCGCGAAATCCAGTGGCCTCGTCGTCGTAACGGAAACGGAAGTTTTTGGTCGTCAGCGTCAGCGCCGTCCGGCGCTCAACACGCGCGCCGTGGCGCAGCGCGCGCAGATCGACCAGCTGCTCGATTTCGCCGAGCTCGTGGAGGGAGACTTCGTTGTTCACCTCCAACACGGCATCGCGCTTTATCGCGGACTGACGAAATTGGATACGGCGCAAGGCATGCGCGAAGTCATCTCACTGGAATTCGACGACCACGTAACGCTGCACGTTCCGCTCCAGGAATCACATCTGGTCAGCCGGTATGTTGGCCTGAGCAAGAGCAAACCTCAGCTCGGTCGGATCGGCTCAGGTCGCTGGGAGAAAGCCCGCCAGGCGGCGGAACGCGCGACCATCGATCTCGCCGCGGAACTGCTGCGCATTCACGCCTCGCGCGAAGCTCAGCCTGGATTCGCGTTTCCGACGGACAACACGTGGCAAAAAGAATTCGAAGCCTCATTTCAGTTTACTGAAACGCCCGATCAGCTGCGCGCCATCAACGAGGCCAAAGCCGACATGGAGCGGACGCGTCCCATGGATCGCCTGATCTGCGGCGATGTGGGTTTCGGAAAAACCGAGGTTGCGATCCGCGCGGCGTTCAAGGCCGTCCAAGGTGGACGCCAGGTCGCCATGCTCGTCCCAACGACGGTACTAGCGCAGCAGCATCTCAACACGTTTCGCGAGCGCATGGCGGGCTATCCCATCGCGATCGAAATGATCAGCCGTTTTCGTTCTAAAGCGGAACAGAAAAAAATTCTCGCCGAAACCGCGACCGGTCACGTCGACATTCTGATCGGCACGCATCGCGTGATTCAGCACGATGTGAAATTCCGCGAGCTCGGTCTCGTCATCATCGACGAAGAACAACGCTTCGGGGTGAAGCACAAAGAAGTCTTTAAAAAAATGCGCGAGACGGTGGACGTCCTTTCGATGAGTGCCACGCCGATCCCGCGCACGCTTTATCTGGCGCTGACCGGCGCTCGCGATTTGAGCGTCATCGAAACCGCGCCAGGCAACCGCCATCCGATTCAGACGATCGTAAAGACGTATGACGAGAAAATCGTCGTTGACGCGATCAACTATGAAATCCGACGGGGCGGACAGGTTTTTTACCTGCACAATCGCGTCCAGACGATCGACCTGGTCGCAGCGCGCCTGCGGCAGATGCTGCCCGACCTGACCGTCGGCGTCGGCCACGGCCAGATGGAATCGGAGGAGCTCGAACGCGTGATGACCGAGTTCGTCGCTGGCCGTTATCAAGTGCTGGTCTGCACGACGATCATCGAGAGCGGTCTCGATATCCCCAATTGCAATACGATCCTGATCGAGGGCGCGGATCGGTTTGGTCTTTCGCAGCTGTATCAGCTTCGTGGACGTGTCGGCCGTTTCAAGCACCAGGCGTACGCGTATCTGCTGCTCCACCGCCACACGCGCTTGCTCGAAGTGGCACGCCAACGACTCACCGCGATGCGTCAGCACACGCAACTCGGAGCCGGGTTCCGCATCGCGATGCGCGATCTCGAGCTGCGCGGTGCCGGAAATCTCCTCGGTGCAGAAC
>DAITQE010000486.1:0-3793 GCA_036833235.1 Opitutus sp. | reverse complement strand
GCCTTAGAGCTTCCCGGAACAGAAGGACCATCGGGAGATTGTGATTGGCCACGGCTTGATCTTGCAGCTTTCGGCTGGTGCGCGCGACGGCGTGCAAATAACGCGGGTCGTGCTGTGCGTAGGCAATCAGCGAGCGAAACGCGTCCTCGCGCGCACTGCTTTTGTAGTACTGCCATTCCGCCCGTTGAAGGTAGCTTTGCAGACTCGTTAGGTTTCGCGGCGGCCCGAGCGTCTCGAAATCATAATTCACGCCAAGATCCGATTTCAGATGCTGGGAAACGATTGCGAGGACGGCACGCCAATCCTGTTTGCCGGCTTTGAAATCAGCATAGAGTGGCGAGCCGAGAATTTCGCGCAAGTGATCCCGGAGGGTGAGAAACTTGACCGCGATTTCCGGTTGGTCGCGGATGCTGAGCGTCTCGGCGTCCTCGACCAGCTCCATCATTGCGAGCAGCAGTGCGAATTTGTCTCCCGTACGTTGGAGGTCAGCTGCCCGCGCGAATTTCGTCGCGGCGTAGTTGCGCTCGGCCGGCAGCAGTCCGGTCTCACGTTGTCGCCACGCTTGATCGAAGCGCACGGCTTCGCTGTAGATCGCAGCGTCAAGTTCGTCTTCGTAGGTCAGCAGCTTGGCGGGCGGACGGAGTGCGGCGAGCCAGCTAAGCACGGAAACGTTGGCGGGAGCGTAAGGGAGCGCCCACAGCGGACGCGGCCGATATTCGTCGACGGTTCTATAACGATAAAATTCGCGCGGACGCGGGAACCGTTCGTGGCGCGCGAGCGCCGCTTCTTCGGCAGCATACGGATCGCTCTCCGCCGCCACGAGAGAGTGCAGAAGAGACCTGTCCTCCTCGTCGATCAGGCCGTTCTGATTAAGGTCGAGACGCCACGCGAGCGCATCGGGCATGCGGGACGGAGCCGAAACGAAAGCGTCGAACGCGTTTTCGTCTTGTACTGTCCATCGGTGATCGCCGTCGCTGTCGCCGAGCATGATGAGTTCCGAGCGAATCACGATGCGATGCGTGGGAATCGCGAACTTCCAGTAGGCGAAGCCGGCGAAAGCGAGAAACAGAACGAGAAGAAGCAATTTTCGCCAGGACGACATGAGAAGAAGCCTCAGACGGACCAGCCGTGAGGCGCGAGCTAACACGTAGCCGGACCCATAGTGTCTGGGCAACGATTGATGATGAAGAATAGTCGCTAAACAATTCTCTGGATGTCAGAAACATCTTCAATTTGGTTTCCGAAAAGACAGTTTTGGTCGTTGGAGCTGGAGGTAGTATTCCGTTTGGGTTTCCTTCCGGGCGTAATCTCGTGAGCGAGATTCTGAAGGCGGGCTTTGCTATGAGCGGACAAAATCCGGTACCAATGAATGCGTTGTCTCGGAGGCTTCTGGACGCGGGATGCGATCTAGCCCACTTCAAAGAATTCCAAACGAGACTTCGTGAGTCGCAGGTCTATTCGGTTGATGCTTTTCTCGAACGATACCCGGAATTCGTTGATATAGGCAAAATGGCGATTGCGGGTTTACTACTCCCCCGCGAGGCACCAGAACGTCTCTATACCGAGGAGGACAATTGGTACCGTTATTTGGCGAACAAGTTGGTCGATAATACGAGCGCGGGGTTCGGTAAGCCGTTAGTTGTCTTGACGTACAACTACGACCGCTCGCTGGAGCATTACCTCTATCGTGCATTGAAGTGCTCTCTCCATCTAAATGACATGGAAATGGCGGACATTGCGAGATCGCTGATCTTCATCCATCTCCACGGAAGTCTAGGCAGGCTGCCATGGCAGAGCGAAGAATTCGGAGGGTTGTCGCGGGACTATAATGCCGCAGGTGATCTCACCGCTGTAGCGCAGCAGATTAAGATTATTCACGAGAATGTAGACGACAGTGTCGAATATCGACACGCGAGAGAGCATCTTGGGGATGCGCGGCGGGTCTGCTTCTTGGGATTCGGTTTTCATCGCACGAACGTGCGAAGGCTCACATTTGCCGGCTGGCCCGGCGACAGAGCTAACGCCTCTCTCATCGTAGGAACGTGCCTGGGATTGAAAGATGGAGAGCAGCGATATTGTAAGGCCCTCCTCAAAAATTCAATTTCTCTAGAGGATATGGATTGCCTAGGTCTTCTTCGGCATCACCTATTCGTGATTAGCTGAGCGCGCGCTTCTTCCAGAAAGGCGATCACCTGATCGCGTTTCACTGAGGGAAAATCGTCGAGGAAGTCATCGATGGAGTCTCCGGCTTCCAGGCAGTCGGTCAGGTTTTTGACGGGGACGCGGGTCCCTACAAAAACCGGAGTGCCGTCGAGAATCTCAGGATCGGAGATTATGAGCCGCGTCTTCATCCACATACTATGCGCACGCACTACTCGGGGCGCAATGCACGAAAGCGTCGCGCAACGATGTCGCGGGGGTACTTAGGCCGATCCAATCGCCCTTGTTTTTTTCGCCTTTGCGGAGTGGTGGCTGCGAGCGTGAGCGAGTGGTAATTCGTCCACTCGCTCACGCTTGTAGCTACAAATCGGTCCACGAAGCGGCGGGCTTCGCTGCGTTCATCAAGGGCATGACTCGACTTCCGATCAGTTCGATCGCTTTCATGTCGATGATGTTCGCCGATGCCGAAGACATCGAGACCGGCGCGGTCAGCGTACGCGATCTCCTCCAGCAGATTGCTCATCCGCTCGGCGGTGCTGATTTCGTTGGCGGCATTGGCCGGCGCGTTGATAACGAAGCTGTCGATTCCGATTTGCATGCGTGAGGTGGAGAGAGTCCAAGCCGGATCCGTGAAATCAGATTTGATCACGTTTCGAAGTGAAGCGACATCGCTAACGCCAGTGATCCCAACAGAACGCCGGCGAGCCAGTCTGACCTTCTGGAGGGCCGCAGTCGCGATTAACAATATCAGCGTCTGGCAAATTGCATCGCTGACGGTTTTCTTTCGCCTGTTTCATTTCCCCTCGGGTGCTTTGCGTTTAAGCACGCCACTTTCCCAACCCCGCTCATGGTTATGGTGCTGCGCCGCTCTTATTTCTCACGAACCTTCCTCGCCGGCCTTGCGCTCGCGTTTTGTGGAGAGGTCTCGTTCGCGCAACCCTCGCCAAATCGGCCGCCGGCTTCGAGTTCCGCCGGAAGAACGTCGAACCAGACGCAGCGCTCGCGTCGCTCGAATCGCGTTGTGCCGATGCAGGAGATCGTCGTCGCCAGTCCCGATGGCCGGATCACATTCGCTCTGCTCCCCAATGCCGAGCGCCTCACGTTCAAGGTCACCGCCGGCGATAAAACTGTGATCGAGCCGTCGCCGCTCGCCCTGAATCTTGACGGCTTCGATCTGTCGTCCGGAGTTGTTTTCGCGAAACTCGAACGCTCGACGATCGACGAAAGCTATCCGTGGCGCGGCGCACATGCGACCGCGATTAGTCGCTGCAACGTGGCACGGATTTCGCTCACGCACGATTTGAGTTTCACCGACTACATGATCGAGGTGCGCGCGTTCGACGACGGCATCGCGTATCGGCACATCGTTCCGGGCGACGCGAAAATCTCGCGTGTGCCGGATGAGCGTTCCGCATTCATTCTCCCGTCCGGCGCGACTGTCTGGTACGGCGGCATAGACGGGCACTACGAGACGGACTACCAGCGCAAAAGCATCGATGAAATCGCCGCCGGCGAATGGGCGGGTCCGCCGCTCACCGCAAAGCTGGCCAATGGCGCCGGCTATGTCGCGATCACCGAAGCGAATCTCGTCAACTACGCTGGCATGGGCCTCGAAGCTGACGGGCGTCGCGGC
>DAITQE010000485.1:0-3798 GCA_036833235.1 Opitutus sp. | reverse complement strand
GTCCTACGACGCACGTTGAGCAGCAAGCAACTCCCAACTGGGGGCGAAAACTCGCCAAATTTGCAGGCTCGGTGGAAGGACTGCCCACAGATTACGCAGTCAATCACGATCATTATCTCCACGGAGCGCCGAAACGGTGAGCCCGGTTTTCGGCGACACGGCGTATTTTCTGGCGCTCCTCAACGCGCGCGGCCATCTGCATCCGCAGGCATTGGCGCTCAGCGAGAATCCACCCGGACCGCTGATAACCACCGAATGGATATTGACGGAACTTGGCGACGCCTTGTCTGCGCCATCGGCGCGCGAACGCTTCACACAATTGGTCGCGGCATTACGCGAGGAGGCGGATGTCGAGATCGTCCCTGCCAGCCGTGAGCTTTTCAATCGGGGGTGCGCGCTATTCGCACAGCGGCCGGATAAGGCGTGGTCGCTTACCGACTGCCTCTCGTTTGTCACCATGCAGGAGCACGGTTTAAAAAACGCTTTGACCGCCGATCAGCATTTCGAGCAAGCCGGGTATCGACGACTGATGGCAGTGCTGCCTCGAGACCGATAAGCAGTCGCATAATGTGGTGCACCACATTACGCGATCACGTCTTACGGGTCGCAAGGCAAGACCACGGACACGGTGATTGTCGCTGACGCCGGCAATCGCGCCGCGACGAACGGGGAACAATGGTATGTGAGCATTTCCCGCGGACGAAAGCGCGTTGTCGTGTTGACGCCGGACAGGACGGCGCTGCGCGAGAACAATCAACGGAGCAGCGCGCGCGAGCTGGCGCTGGAAGAAACCCCGGAACGCAAACTTGCCGAACGTGAACTGCAATGGCGCGCATGCGGCACCAGCAATTCCGCCGCAACGCGATGCACCACGAGTTCACCAGGCGGCAGGCGCAACATCAACAAACCCGTCAACACCTATGAGCCTAAAAGAAGAAATCGAAAAACGTCACGCAGCCGAGAGATACGTGCCGTGCCATGAGGCCAATTCAAACGCGGGGATGCTCACGCTTGAATGGCGCACCGGGAACGCGACCGGCTGCGGCTCCTCGTGGACTACCAACGGAAGTTTCTGGACTCGCTGATACGCGGAGTCGAAGAGGAGGCGAAACAAGCCGAGAGCCACTACGAGCAGGCGAAAGCGCAAACGGAAAAGGATTACGAGGAGACGGCGGTCGCGGTGGCGGAAAAGAAACAACTCACTGCCGAGGAGGAGGCGGAACTGTCGCGGCTGTGGAAGAAGCTGGTGAAGCTGTATCACCCCGACCGCTTCGCGAACCAACCCGACAAGCTGGAGACATATCACAAGCTGACCGCTGCCATCAATCAGGCGCACCTTTCCAACGCCGGCAGGGAGCGCTGCCTCTGTTCAGCGCGGAGCCATCCGCCAAAGTGCGCTGACCGGGACGGCGTGCATGTCCGGCGCAAAGGCGACGCTGCTGGCACCGGTGTAAAGTAGAATGCCACGTAGAAATCGCTTCCCCACGGCCTCGCGGAAATGGCGCAGTCCCTTGAAATCGCCCGCCGATGGTGAGGCGCTTTTCTTCACTTCAATGCCGACTAGGCGGCCCGCAGCGTCCTCAAGCACGAAATCCACCTCCTGCTGAGTATGTGTCCGATAGTGAAAAAGCGTGGGGCGGGTTTCGCTCCAAGTGATTTGCTTGGTTAGCTCGGTGCCAACAAAAGCCTCCAACACGGCACCCGTCATCAGCGCGTCATTTTTCAGCCGCTCCACGTCCAGCCCGAGCAGGTAGCAAAGCAGGCCCGTGTCGCCGAGCATCACCTTGGGGCTTTTCACTAGACGGGGGCCGAGGTTGGCTGTCCATGCGGGCAGGCCGCGCACCAGAAAAGTGGCCTCAAAAAGCGCCCAATAGCGTTGGAGTGTGGTCTGCGACATTGCCGCATCCCGGGCAAGGTGTGCGAAATTGAGCAGTCCGCTCGCGCGTGCCGCCGCGAGGCGCAGGAGCCGCGGCAGTTCGCGCAGACCTTGGACGTTCGCGATGTCGCGAACGTCCCGCTCAAGGATCGTGGTGACGTAGGACCCAAACCACGCTTGGCGGCGCGCGCCAGCGGGTCGCGTGATGACCTCGGGATAGCCGCCTTGAACGATGCGCTCGGCCAGCGCGGCCCAGCCGGAGTCCTTATAATTGCCCGGACTAAAGTCTTTCGCGAAGCAGGCATCAACGAAGTGCTCACGGTGGCTCTCGATTTCGCCCTGTGAAAACGGCGAGAGCGAGAGCACCTCCATCCGGCCGGCCAGTGACTCGGAAACTTTGGGCAAAACGAGCGCGTTCGCCGAACCGGTCAGGAGAAACCGGCCAGGCTGGCGGTGGGTATCGACACTGCGCTTGATCGCGCGGAAGAGGTCAGGCACGCGCTGCACCTCGTCGAGAATGACTTTGTTGGGCAGGTTCGCGACAAAGCCGTCGGCATCGCTTTGCGCGGCGGCGAGAACGGCCGCGTCGTCGAAAGTGAAGTAAGCCGCATCGTGGCCATCCTCCTTGAGGCTCTGGACAAGCGTGGTCTTGCCCGCCTGCCGTGGCCCCTGCAAGAAAACGACGGGCGTGTCGCGCAGGGCTGCCTGCACGTAACGAGTGATATGCCGCCGTTTCATGGTTGAAAAACAACCACTTTTTGGGTGATTTTCAACCAGAAAATGGCCGATCCCCGCCGCATTACGCTGAGTTCCGGCCCGGTTTCGGGCAGCGGAGCGTTCCGCCCGGTTAAATTCGGGCCTCGCCGTGAACATCAGTGAACACCAATGAATTTCAGTGCTCCTGTTGTCACTAGGCGTTGTCAATAACGACCTCGTTTTTCGTAAGTGACTCGCTATCAAAATGGGGCGGCCAACGGGATTCGAGCCCGCGAGCGGAACGGGATGTGACCGGGTCACGGCGCATATTCCACGCCTACGAAACGATTGCTTTTGCCGCCTCGTTACTCGGCATTGCGAATGCTGCGCGATCCTTTTTGGCGACGTAGACGGCGCGAGTGAGTTGAATAGATGCGTGCCGGAGCGCTGCGCTGGCGGCGAACAGACCGTGCGAGCGATTAATCTGCGTGCCGAATTCGTTCCGCAGCGTGTGCAGCGCGTTCCGGTCCTCGACGCCGTGTGCCTGCAACCATGCAGTTAGACGCTTGAACATGCAGTCGCAGCGATAGTGATGATAGCTGCTCACATCAGTTTTCGGGTCGCGGTCTACGCTGATAACGAACTTGGATTTGCTCTTCTGTATCCACTGGCGGGCGTTCCGTAAACGTCGGGTCGATGTCCACCGCAGCTTTGCTGCGCTCAGACTTCGCGCGCGTGAACTCGTTTGTTTCGATCCGGATTGTGTGATTCGCGAAATCGATCTGTTTCCAGGTGAGCGTGTCGATTTCGTCGCGCCGAAGGCCGGCGAATAGCGCTAGACAGAAAGCCTTGAACATCTCCGGGCGCTGGTCGCGCGCGCGCTCGATGCCTTCCGCAATCCACTTTTCGCGGCTCGGGTCGTGCGGTCCATCCGCGCATTTCCTTACCGTTCTTAGATGCGCGCTGACGTTTCGCTTTCTTGGCGGATTCGGCCCTGTGCAACGCTGCTTCGACGCTGGCGCGAAGCACGTCGTCGGTCGGATTCAGCAATTCGCGCTCGGCCTGCTAAAACAGCAGTATCGCTTCGATCTCCGAGACGTGTTGCGCCGGCGTCGTACGCGCCGACGTCACTCCTGAGTGAGTTGCACGGAGGCATCGCAACGGTTTGTTTTTCATTCGCTCTGGGTCCGATACCCCGAAGCTTGCTTCGGCTTGGTTCGCATGGG
>DAITQE010000484.1:0-3802 GCA_036833235.1 Opitutus sp. | reverse complement strand
AATCGCGGGTTACCTCGGTCGGATTCAATACATCGACTCCTATCGCAACCTCACCCGTCGCGCCGGTGATTTTGATCGTTCCGGTCGCGTGACCTCGAGGAGCATTCTGCCAGTCCACGCTGACCCACAAACGCTTGTCCTTTTCCACGCTTCCGGCGCCTTCGCTGAGCACGATCCACGGAGCACTCGTGACCGCGGTGAAATCAAAAGCCGTTTTCCCTTTGTTGAAAATATCGACGTAATAACGCTGCCGGCTCAACGCATCAAACCTCGGCAAACTCGGCTGACCCGCCGCGCCGGGCCACACTTGATCGGAGCCTTCGATCGCAACGCCCAGCGCTGCGGCGTCCGGCACCGGAATTTCGCGCAGCTTGATCGCGTCGAGCGTGTTCGCCGGCGGATCGCGCCAGGTCGTGTAACCCAGATGCGGCTGGTCCGTAAAGTGCGCCCACCGCCCGTCGGCAAACGTCGTGTTGAAGTACGCCATCAAATCCAAATCCGCCTGAAATAGTCGTCGCGTCTCTGCCGCGAAGTCGTTCGCGCTGGCGCGGCCTTGTTTCGCATAGAGCGCGTTCCTGCCCGCAGCGAGATACAGCTCGTTCACCAGCGCGCTGGCTTTAGTGGGAAATAACACCAGTTCATAGAACGCGTCGCGCTTCGCCGCAGGCAGTGTTTTGAAAATCTCCTCCGCCGTGGCGGTGATCGCTTTGAAGTCGGCTACGACGCGCTCTGCTTCCTGATAGTCGATTAGACTGAATGTATCCGGCGCGAGCAGCTCCGGTTTCCGGCGTCCGTTGTACTTGGAATACTTGGCCAGAATATCCGCGATGTCATCGGCCCTCTCCGGACCGAACTCGCGTGCGGCCCAAAGCCGCGTGAAGTCCGCGAGATTATCACCGGTCCAGCGATTTGGGTTCCACGCGAGGTTCAGGAAGAATTCGGTTGGCAACTCGTAGCCTTTGAGATGACCAACGTTCACGATCCAAATCCGGTCTGCTCCGTATTGATTAGCCAATGACATCTGCTCCCAAATTTTCGGAATCGGGCTGGTGTTGAGCCATTGATAACTCCGCGGACCACCGTGATAATCGAAGTGATAGTAAATCCCCGCACCACCACTGCGCGTCCGCTCCGCCGCGGTCGGCAGACGGCGAATATTTCCCCAATTATCTTCCGCCCACAGCAGCGTTACATCATCCGGCGCGCGCATGCCGGCGTCGTAATAGTCCTGCACCTCCTTGTAGAGACACCAGAGCTGCGGGACTTTGGTGAGATCGGGATTCACCTCTTCGCTTAAAATCTTCCGTTGCACGCCGACGATCTTTTCCAGTAACGCCTTGTTCGCCTTCGGGCCGCCGGGTGCCATTTCGGTATCATTGGCGCCGCGCAAGCCGATCGTGACGATACTCTCGAAATTCTTGTTTCGCCGGACACCTTCACGCCAGAAATTTTCCAACACGTCGGGGCGTTCGACGTAGTTCCATGTCCCGAGTTTTTTCAGATAACGACGGTCCCATTCCTTCTGCGCTCGCAACATCGGCTCCTGATGCGACGTGCCCATGACGATGCCGTACTCATCCGCGAGACGCGCGTTTTCCGGATCATCCTCATTAAACGCGTTGTTCCACATCGCCGGCCAGAGGTAATTTCCCCGCAAGCGCAAAATCACCTCGAAGATCCTCGCGTAGAATTCGTGGTTGTAATTTGCGATGCCCGCGGGGACCGGCGGATTGGCGCTGACGGACGCGGTGCCAAATTTTGCCTTCACCCAATTGGTTAAATCCGGCGCCTCGTCGTTGAGAAAAATGCCGCGATATTTGACCGATGGCGGGCCCTGCAGACGTGTGCCCGGTTTAACGAAGATCGCATTACGATGCTCAGCCGGAACATCCGCCCACCAATACCACGGCGAAACTCCAATCTGTTCCGAGAGTCCGTAGATGGCATAAATGGTCCCCCGTTTGTCGCTGCCCGCGAGCACGAGCGCACGCGCGATGCCCGGCAGCGGCGCGTCGACGACCTGCGTAAGAAACGCCTCCCATTTTCCGGATACGCCGCGGACGTCGATTTTTCCGTCACGCACCAACTGGTCGATTATTTTGCTCTGACCAATTGTACCAATGATGACCGCAGTCGGGCGCTGTTCGGCTGCGCGGCGGAAGACCTCCGGCGTGATGCCGCTCACGCGTGCGACGTCCGCCTTCAAGTCGCCAACCGCGCGAATGACACCCGCGTGGTCCTGCGCATCCACAACGAGCGGGGTCGCGTGGCCATTCGCAACGAGTGGAAAATCGCCCACGCCAGCAGTGAATTCGACGTAGCGCTCATCTCCGACGGCGCCGAACGCCGCAATCGCGCCGAGAAACGACAGAGCGGTTACAAGAGTGCGCATAGAGGAGTTAGCTCTCGGATGGCGGCGGTTGAATCGTTTCATTTGCAGGGAGTCTCCAGTTTGGTTCCGGCGTGGCTGTGAGCGTGAGCGAGTGGAAGGGCCACTCTTGTCCGTGGACGTTGCGAGCTCGCCGCGCAACTTCGCAACGATTCTGACATGCGAGCAGCCACCACTTGCTAGCCAATTACGAACTGTCTTCAGAACACCACGCTACGCGGATTTCGCCCATTTCGGGCGTTCCGGCCGACGCGTATAAAAGCACTCGAGCAGTTCCAGGGAGTGCGCCTCGACGTCCTGGATAAAGCGGTTCACGAACACATCCGCGCTCGCGGACTCGCGATACACCGGGCTCTCCGGGCGACATTCCTCGATGAATTGCGCAATCGAAATCGCGCGCGCGAGCAGCTTCGCCTGTTCTTGATATTCCGGCGCGTGCTGCGGGCTCAGCTGGTAGCGGATGGGCACCCAGATTTCGGCCGGAAAATCCCATTGCCGCAGTGCCACCGCCCCAGCTTCTGGATACGCGATGCCGTGGGCCGCTTCCTGTGCGCGCGCTAACGCGGCGGGATGAGTGTTATCATAACCTTCCAAAGTACTGCCGTTGCGCGCGATGATGAAACAACCAATCGCATGAAGCAGCCCAATGGTGTACGCGGCGGGAGAAACCTCCGTCGCGGAGGTGAGCATTTCCATCGCACAGGCGGCTGTGACCGCCCGCGACCAGAGATAATCCGCCGCCCGGTTGTCGGGCAGATTGCTCACGCGCAATCCCTGGCGGAAGGTAATGAACAGCGTGATTCGGTATGTTTCACGCAAACCCAGCCGCAGGACCGCCGGCTCGAGCGCGACCAGCCTCTGGCCGCGATAATGAGTCGGCGAATTGCATGCCGCCAGCATGGCAGCGGTGAGCACTGATTCCGTTTTCATCGCCATGACGGCGGGAGTCAGGTCAGCATCCGGATGTTTCAGTGCGACGGAGAGCAGGCGGATTACACGCGGATTGACGCTGAGTTCTCCGATGCTCGCGATCACGGCGTCGCGATCCGCCAATTTCTTCACAGGAGGCATTTCCTGCGCGTCGAGAGACTCGGCCTTGTTCGTCACAGCGCTAACGATTCAACGACGGTCTCACTCCAACCTCACTCAGCCCGGTGCGGGATCGAAGTGGGCGATGAGGCATGGTTAAATATATATAAAAATCCGAGCCCCGTGGGAAGCCGCAAATTTAGGGGTTTCCCGGATACGCCGTCTCGCCAGCGTCGGTTCAGCCGGGATCTGCAGTTGGGGGTACAGGCGCAACCAAAACAAGTAACGATCCTCGGGCAAGCCCCGAGGCATTTTCAAACCCCCGATGCACTTCAGAATGCAGACCGGTCCGGGGAGCGCACGCGTCCCGCGTGCTGGCTTGGG
>DAITQE010000483.1:0-3807 GCA_036833235.1 Opitutus sp. | reverse complement strand
ATCGAACACGCTGGATACGATGGTGTGCTGACGAAGACTCCCGGCAGCGGCAACATGATCAGCAACTCGATCATCCGCTACGCGGGGGAATTGCGCGGACAGGGCAGAGGCGTGAGCCTGGAAGGTGGCAGCACGGAAAACGCGATCATCTCGAATCTGGATATTTCCTATATCGCGCGCAGTGCCGTCGCCATTTCGTCGGGCGGCAACACGATCGAATACGTCAAGGCGCACGATTGCGTGCAGGACAGTGGCGATCAAGGAACCTTCTATGTGGTGACGTCTCCGACCACGCCGGGTAATATTTTCAGCCAATGCGTCGCTGCGCGCTCGTATAGCGACTACTCCAACTGGGACCGGGCTCCGAGCGGATTCTACAATGACCGCGAAGCCGCGGGTACGGTCTTCTCCAACTGCGATGCCGGCGATCGGGTCGCCACGGGGGCGGGGGACCACGAGTGGTGGTCGTTCCGGCACGACACTCAAGTCGACACAACCCCGATCCAGTTTTCCAACTGTAGTTGGGCGATTACCTACACACCCGCGGCGCAGTACACGCGGACGCCGAACCCGAGTTTCAACCTGGCTGCGATGCAATACTCGCAGATCGGCATCACGAGCTCCTTCCCTGCAGAATACAACGATCTCGCCGCCAAGCCGGTCACCCCGACGGGATTATGGATCCAAAAAGGAAATACAGAAGCGATGCTGCGCTGGACCCAGGTTGACCGCGCGACCAGCTACACGATCAAGCGAGCCACGGTCAGCGGTGGGCCGTACACCAACGTCGGCTGGGGCGTTGTTCCGCCCACCGGCTATGAACTCGGCACCCAGTTTTTGAATGCCGGCCTGGCTAACGGCACGACCTATTACTATGTGATCACCGCTTCGAACGCCGCCGGCGAGAGCAGTCCGTCGGTGGAACTGAGCGTGACTCCGGATGCGACTGGTGTCGGGGCGCTGTTGAACGGGACGGTCATCGGCACGGTGGGCTCGCCCGCCAATGCCTTCGATGGCGATCTCAAGACCACGACCGGCTCAAGCGGTTGGATGGGCCTGGACCTCGGTTCGGCGAAGGTGATCACCGGGCTTGAATATACGCCGACCGCGGTGGACGGCGGATCGCTCATGAATGGCGGCGTGTTCGAAGGAGCCAACGATGCCGCGTTCACCA
This sequence comes from Opitutus sp., assembly GCA_036833235.1. Classification (GTDB taxonomy): domain Bacteria; phylum Verrucomicrobiota; class Verrucomicrobiia; order Opitutales; family Opitutaceae; genus Opitutus. Next base: position 2,633 of record DAITQE010000483.1, on the reverse strand, counting down.
GTCCGGTGACGCTCTTCTCGATCGCCGCCACGAAGCTCGGGGCGCTCACCTCGATCAGGATTCCGCAAGCGGTCTATAATACGACGCCCTTTCGTTATGTCCGGTTCAACCACGGCACGGCAGATGGCACCGTGGCCGAACTGAAATTCTTCGGCCAGGGCGGCGGTGGCTTGCCCAGCCCGTGGCTCACGCACGACATCGGCGCTGTCGCTGCCGCGGGTAGCGCCAGCTACAACGCTAGCCAGTTCAGCGTGGTCGGCTCTGGCGCTGACATCTGGGGCACGGCCGACGAATTTCGCTTCGTCTATCAAGCGATCACCGGCGACTGCGACATCCGCGCGCAAGTCACCGGCCTTCAGAATGTGCACAACAACGCGAAGGGTGGGGTGATGATTCGCGAGACGCTCAACGCCAACTCCACGCACGCGCTGCTCGACGTCACGCCGGGCGCGGGCGCCGAGTTCATCCGTCGTCTTACCACGGGCGGCTCAACCACGGCGGACGCGACTGCGGGTGTCACCGCGCCTCGTTGGGTGAGAATGGTGCGATCGAGCAATAGCTTCACTGGCTACACGTCTGTCGATGGTGTGAGTTGGACGCAGGTCGGAACGTCCCAGACGATTCCCATGGGCGCGACGGTGTACGTCGGCGTCGCGGTCAACAGTCATTTGGACGGCACGCTCGCCACGGCGGCGTTTGACCACGTCGGCATCCGGCGGATGGGCGCCGTCGGCCGTTGGCGGTTCGACGAAACGACCGGCACGCTCGCCGCCGATTCAGTCGGCGCAAACAACGGGACGCTGTCCGCGACGGGCGCGGCTTGGGGCACGGGGACCGTCAACGGCGCCGTGGCGCTGACGAGTGCATCCTCCGGCTACGTTACTCTGCCCATCGGCAATGTGATCGGTTCACTCGGCGATTTCACCGTTGCCGGTTGGGTCAAGCTCACGACGAACAGCACGTGGGCCCGCTTCTTCGATTTCGGCGCGGGCACGAACAGTTACATGTTCCTCGCTCCGCAGGCCAGCAGCAACGCGATCCGCTTTGCCATCACGACATCCGGCGGCGCGGGCGAACAGCAGATCAACGGCACTGCGGTTCCCTCGACGGGTATCTGGCATCATCTCGCCGTCACCGTTTCCGGCACCGTGGGCACGCTCTACGTTGACGGGGCAGTCGTAGGCACCAACAGCGCCATGACGCTCCGCCCGTCCGATCTCGGCTTCACGACCAACAACTGCATCGGCAAATCGCAGTTCAGTGATCCCTACTTGAACGGCAGCGTGGACGATTTCCGGATCTACGGTCAGGCCCTGAGTGCAACCCAGATCGCGAGTCTGATGGCAGCGCCCGATATTCAGGCGAACCTGAACTTCGACGAGATCAGTGGTGCGACAGCCGCCGATTCCAGTGGCAATGGCTGGAACGGCACTTTGATCGGCGGCCCGACGTGGGGCGCCGGACACCTCGGCAACGCCGTGAGTCTGAGCGGCTCCAGCCAATACGTGAGCCTCGCTCCCGGTGCCGTGAGCACACTGGGCGATTTCACCGTGTCCACCTGGGTAAATCTGAACGCGCTGAGTACGTGGAGTCGGATATTCGACTTCGGCTCGGGAACCTCGAGCTACATGTTTCTGACGCCGCGAGGCGGCAGCAACGTGATCCGTTTCGCGATCACGAACTCCGGCGGCGCGAACGAACAGCAGATCAACGGCACGGCGGCGCTCGCGACCGGAGGCTGGCACCGTGTGACGGTCACGCTGGCCGGCACGGTGGGCACGCTCTACGTCGACGGCGTGGCGGTCGGTACCAACAGCGCCATGACGCTGCATCCCTCGAACCTCGGCGTCACGACGCAGAACTGGATCGGTCGCTCGCAATTTAGCGCCGATCCGTATCTGACCGGCGCGGTGGATGAATTTCGAATCTACAACCGCGCACTCACTGCTACTGAAATTGCGGCACTGCCATAGAATCATCCGCCTGTACGGCCGAGACGAGTGATCGCGTCAGTGTATGGCCTTGATCGACGCGGGTCGCCGGGAGGGGAGCCATCCTCTCCCGGCGATTTCGTTTATTCTAAACGGCGCAGTTGCGGCGCGACTGAACTTTAGGTTGCGCGCGCGCTGCGCCGCGGTGGCGACGCGGACTTGGCGAGGCGGGAGCGCGCAATTCGGTTCGCGAATTCGATCGTGCTCGATCGCGGTGCCGTTGCGACAGCTGCGCCCTCCGAATGGCTTCCTTCCCGTCCAGTCCCCACGCACCGAACGCTGGCCGGTTTTTCTTCCCCCCTTCGCATGTCTACTTCCCCTGTTGCGCCAAAGCGAATCGCTCACGCTACCGCTCGGGCGTCGATGCGAGGAGCTCTCCGGATGCACTCTCCTCGAACAGCGAGACCGGAACGGCGCGGATCATATCCAAAACGTAACGACACTCGCTTCTCCGCCGCCTGTGCCTCTGGCGCGGACGCTCTGCGGTCATCCTGTTCCGCGGGAGGGCCGCACCTGCGGATTCCATTTCGCCTAGCCTAACCCAACTACACCATGCCTAAAGTTGCCCATCCCGCGGGAGCCGACGCTCCCTCTGTTCCCCCAGTCGCTCCCGGTGCTGGATTCCGTCCGCCGTATTGGCGG
>DAITQE010000482.1:1924-3819 GCA_036833235.1 Opitutus sp. | reverse complement strand
GAAAAATCCAGACGCCCGCCTCGAGAAAATCGTTCGCGATCTCACGATCGATTGCCTCATGCGTGTCGGTGATACCGCTGGCAGCTCCCGCGGCGACAAACTCGCGACCGTAAATATGACCGCACACGGGACGGCCGCGTTTAATCGCTTCGCCGAGAATCGCGTGACTCCGAGCGTCGCCCATCGCGACCTGCACAAAATCCATTTTCTCGCCAAGCGCGACCGCCTCCGGCCATTTGTCGAAAAGCTTGCCAATTTTTTTTGCCGTCAGATCGCCGCCGGCAGTTTCGAACTTCGGCGTCGTTGCCGGCACCGTGCTGGGGACAGTGAGAAAAATCGACAAAGGAGCCTGCCGTGCGTCTTCCAACATCCATTCAATGCCCGCCACGTCGCAGACATTTCCAATCTCATGGCTGTCGCAAAAAATCGTCGTCGTGCCGTTCAACAGCGCGCCTTCGGCGTAAGCGCACGCCGTCATCATGCTGCTTTCGATATGAACGTGCGGATCGACCAATCCCGGCGCGAGTATGCCGCCGCGCGCGTCGTAAACGTTCGTTCCACTCTTTCTCATCTTCGCCTCTTTGAACGTCCCCACCCGTTTCACCGCTGCGATCCGGCCGCCTTTGATCCAGATCTCGCGCCCTTCGTGAATCCGTTCAGTGTAGGTGGAAAGCAACCGTGCGCCGGTGAGCACGAGATCGGGCGCTTCACGGCCCATCGCCACCGCCGCGAGCGAACGAGTCATCGTGTGAAGCGGGGCGACAGAGAAGCGGGTGAGCATGGTCGGATTAAAAGCAAACGGCGCACCAGCGAAAGCGTGATTTTCATCCGCAAGCAACACCTGCGTATTCCGAGTTGTTAGTGAAATGTAGCACGGGCGTTAGTCTGCTTATTTTCACAGGCTGCGGCGTTCAGTTGCAGGACTCATGCTCGAAGCTTGTCCGCCTTTGACTCAGCCCGTGGCAGGTGGAACGCGGACGGGAAAGCCTGCGGTAGTTTTATCCCGCCGCCTAGTCGCCATCGCAGCTATCAGCCGAGCGGCGGCGTTCCGCTCCCCGAGCGCACCACGAGGATCGGAATCGCCGTATTATGCCGTACCTTTTCGATCGTGCTCCCGAGGAAAATATCACCGATCAATTTGTGTCCGTGCGAGGTCATCGCAATCAGGTCGCACTGCAGCGCAACCGCCGTCTTCAAGATCTCCGTGGGCGGGTTTCCCCGCGCGAGTTGGGTCGTCACCTTCAATCCTTCACCGCGCAACCGCGCTCCAACGCTTTCGAGATAAGCGCGGTCGGCCTTCATTTCATCCGACTCCGACAGTTTGAGCTGATCGAAATTTCGCGCCGCGAAACCATCCGCCACATGCACGAGCAACAACTCCGACCCAAGTTGCTTCGCCAGTTGCGCGATATGAGGCACCAGCGTTTCGTCGGCACGTCCATTCTCAAGGGCCACAAGGATTTTCTTATACATGGAAGTCGGTTTTGGGGATGTGCGCCCGGGACACTCGTATCGATTTTTTACTTAGTGCTGCCCGTCAAGCCTGAGAAATCGAGCAGCAGTTTCATATTGAGAGTGATGATGATCAGGGTCGTAACCCAGCCAAGGAGTTTGATCCACCACGGATTCACGAATTCGCCCATCTTCGCGCGCTCTCCCGTAAAGCGCATCAGCGGCCAGCAGGCAAACCCGAGCTGCATGCTCAAGCAGACCTGACTGGCGACCAACAACGCCGTTGATTTTCCCTCTCCCATCAGCCCGATCACGAGAACCGCCGGCACAATCGCGATGGCGCGGGTGATCAAACGCCGCAGCCAGGGACGCATCCGGATGTTGAGAAATCCCTCCATCACGATTTGTCCTGCCAGTGTGCCGGTCAGCGTGGAGTTCTCACC
>DAITQE010000482.1:0-1914 GCA_036833235.1 Opitutus sp. | reverse complement strand
GACCAGAAGCCAGCAGCGCCACCGCAAACAACACACTGGCGAATGTCACCCCAAGAACGCCATCCAGCAGATGAAACGCTTGCTGGATTTCGGCGACTTCGGAATGCCCACTGCTATGAAACGCCGCCGCCGCCAGCACGAGAATCGCGCCGTTGATGAACAGCGCGAACATCAGCGCAAACGTCGAGTCGAGGGTGGCAAACTTAATCGCCTCGCGCTTGCCACCCGCGTTCTGCTCATATTTGCGCGTCTGCACGATCGACGAATGAAGATAAAGATTATGGGGCATAACGGTGGCCCCGAGAATTCCGATCGCGATGTACAGCATCGAGGGATTGCGAAGAATATCAGCCATCGGCACGAAACCCGCGAGGACGGCCCCGACCGCCGGCTTCGCGATGAAAAGTTCCACGGCAAAGCAGGTGCCGATGGTTGCGATCAGCGTGATGACGACCGCCTCGAGATACCGGAATCCACGATTCTGCAGCAGAAGCACGATCATGACGTCCAGCGCAGTGATGACGCAGCCCCACACCAATGGAACTCCGAACAGCAGCTGCAACGCGATCGCCGAGCCGATTACCTCGGCGAGATCGCACGCTGCAATGGCCAGCTCGCAGAGTATCCACTGAAACAGCACCACTGGTTTCGGATAGTGATCACGACAGGCCTGCGCGAGGTCACGACCGGTCGCGATCCCGAGTTTGACGGACAAATGTTGAAGCAAGATCGCCATTACATTCGAAATCAAAATCACCGAGAGCAGCGTGTAACCAAACTGGGAACCGCCCGCGAGATCAGTGGCCCAATTCCCCGGATCCATATAACCGACCGCCACGAGAAATCCGGGGCCAGCGAAAGCGAAACACTTTCGCCAAAACGAAGCGTTCGCCGGCACCATGACCGTCCGATGAACTTCCGGAAGGCTGACCGTGCCGGCGGTCCGTCGCCAACCGGTTTTCGTCGCAGCCGCCGCATCGTTCGTGTCGCTCATTACTGGCAATGCGAGTTCAAAAACGGCGGAAAAATCCAGTGAGTAACGATCCGTCACCGTTATGCTGGTCGCCACCCACGGGAGATCTAAAACAAATATAATAGCCCATTGTGGTCATCTGCATTGTTGGTCTTGTGCTTGGTCATTTTGATTAGTCAAAATAAATCTTTGGTTGCGTCAAACAACGGTCTGCGTATGCCCCATGGCATGGCCTCGAGCACGGTCGAGAATTACCTCAAACACATCCTCCTATTAGCCGAGGGATCCAGCGATCTGGTTTCGATGGGCGCCCTTGCGGAATCGATCGCGGTCGTGCCGGGTACGGCGACGACCATGGTCAAAGCTCTGGCGAACGATGGCTTGGTCGAGCATCAACCCCGGCAAGGTGTCCGCCTGACGGAGTCGGGTCGCCAGCTTGCACTGGGCGTAATCCGGCGACACCGGCTCGTGGAGACTTTTCTGGTCAACGTCTTGAAAATGGATTGGGCCGCCGTTCATGAAGAAGCCGAACGATTGGAACACGCGATTTCGGATGACGTCCTCGACCGACTGGCTGCGCTGCTTGGGCACCCAACAACCGACCCGCATGGCGATCCGATTCCAAGCGCCGAGGGCAAACTGCGCGCGCAAGTCTATCCAACGCTGGCAACCTGCCTCGTGGCAAAATCTCTGCGCGTCGTTCGCATCGCGGACCAATCTGCGGAGTTTCTCCAGTTCGCCGAGGAGAATGGTCTTCTTCCCGGTGCGACAGTTCGCGTGGCGGACAGAAATTTGGCGGCCGGTCTCGTGACGCTAAAGAAGTCCGGCTCCCGCGCTCCTGCTCTCAGCCTCGGCGCTGCAGGAAAAATCCTCGTCGAGCCGGTGAGATAGTTTCCTGGGAGCGCGGGCGGCCCGCCCGCATCCGAAAAAAATGCGGGCGG
>DAITQE010000481.1:0-3821 GCA_036833235.1 Opitutus sp. | reverse complement strand
TGCAGGTCGTTGCTACTGGTCTCGAACCACGCCGTGGCGACGCTGCCGTTGTCGCGCGACCACTTGAACGTCGGCGGTTGGTTTTTGTCGCCGACTTTTCCTCCGCGGTGGATTTCGACGCGATAGAGATGGTTTTCGAGGCCGCGGTATTTCGACTCGGGCGGCGTAACGCAGGCATCCTCAATCTTGATACCGGGATCCACGCGGGCGGCGAGCGAGGCTTTGCTTAGCGGCACGAGATGGCTCAGGACCTTTTCGTGAGAAGGCAGAAACGAGAGGCGGTTAAATCGGGCGAGCTCTTCGTCCATCGCCTGCATCTGCCGGAATAATTTCAACCTGGCCGCAGGATCGGTCGCTCCATCGAACTGCTTCTGCAAATCGAGTCGCGCCGTGTAACGTTTGGTTAGCTCCGCCTCGAGTTGCTTCGAAGCCACATCCCAGTCTCTTTTCATCTCCTCCGTCTGCAACAGAGCTCTTACTTGCCAGACCACTTGCGCGCGCGTGCACGTGTCCGGGCCATTGAGCGCTTTCTCGCGAATCGAGTCGTCCTCGAGCGAGGTGATGTGGCGTTCCCAGACATCGAGGTAAATCAAGAAGGTTGGCGCCGCGTTGGAGTTGCCGGGCGCGGCGAGCAGCGCATCATCGTCAGGCACGGGAAAGTTCGGCTGCTTACGATACGTGCAGTTGTCGGTGTCATTCTCCACCAAAATGCCGTCCACGTAATACCGTCCCTTGCCGATGGTGAATACACCGTCGGGATCGGCGGTGAGCTGGAAACTGCCGGCAGCGTCGGCGGGCGCGGCATAGGGGCCGATGATATCGCGCGCCAGGGTGCGGGCGTAATGCAGCAGAATCGCGGCCTGCTCATTGGCATCCGCGTCGAGCGTGACACGCCCTTGCTGCATCAGCACCTGGCTGAAGTGCTTCAACGGATCAAACGTATCCCGAGTAAAATCGCCTTTCATGATTCCTGTCCTTGGTTGATGGTTACAAAATTCGCGCGTTCGCTTGGTTCAGGTAGCGTGTATGATCCCCGCGTCCATTCCCGCCGGGGTAAATTCATCCAGCCGCGCAAGCAGATTGGCTTCGCGCTGCGGTTGAAACAAATCGTGGAACGCGCCCATTTCGGACTCGTCGTCGGCGCCGCGCTTGATCTCGTCGGCGCACGTGTCCGCTAATTGGCAATACGCCGGCGAGCCGTAGCGAGTGCGGGTGAATTGCGGCTGGACGCGCAACCGCTCCAGCGTTTTGGCCGCGTTCAGTTCCACCTGACTTGGCGCCGGATCACCGTTCGCCACCGCGTCGGCCCAGAGCTGTTCCTCGACCGCCTGTGCAACCAGGTCCGGCTGGCAATGATAGCGGCGGGGCGTGCGGCAACCGTACGGCACATGGCAAAACCGCATGCAGCCGAGTTGGCGCCGCGCCACGTTCAGGCAGTTGGTGAAAATGGAATTTTCCGCCAGCCCGACCGCGTGAACGTCGACAATCCCGAACACCGTGCAGCGTCGGATGGTCAACACCGCATGCGCCACCGCGTAGCCGGGCGCGCCCAACGCCTCACGGTCCGGTGACATTGCGTCCAGAATGCTGTCTGTGATACACACCGGAATCGGGTCGTCCTTCACTTCGTCCTCGTGAATTTGGATCGGGCCAAGAATCGTATGCTCGATGTGGACGTTGGCGCGGACGTGATGAAGTTCCAGGCTCGGCTGCGATTCATGCGCCGGCTCACAATCGCAATCCATGTCCCAACCCGGCACGAGCGTGCAGTGGCGGATCACCACGTGCGCGCCGCAAATCGGATCGCGCGGATCTTCGGGCTTGTCACGCTTCGGCCCGTGGATTTGCACCCCGCGGCCGGTGATGAGAAACCCGTCCAGCGTAAACCGTGTGCCGCGACAGGTGACCACGCTCAACGCGTCTGACTGGTCTGTCTGCCAATCAAGCAACCGCAGCACGGGCCGCGCCCCGTTGGCCGCGCGCAATTGCAGCGTTTGCTCCGCGTTCAGCCGAATGTTGATGGGCTCGACGTACACGGCGCTGTCTGTGATCTCGATGACGGCATCCAACGGCTTTTCCTCGCGCCAGTGATCGAGCGCGTCGCGTAAATGCCGCAGCGGTTGATCGTGGCCGACGCGATAAAACGTCGGCTCGACCGTTTGCCGAATCGTTTTGGACGGATCGTCCGGATTGGGTGCGGCCACTTCGCGCGGTGATGGATCGAGAATCGGCCGCGCGTATTCGCCCCCACCGATGTCGGCACTGAAGCCGTAGTGATATATTACACGTACGCTCTTTCGGGGCAGCTGATCGAAATCCACGGGAAAAGCGAAACGGCCCAGCACCGGGTCCACGGCGACATGCCCCGCAGGCGGAGCGTACTGCCATTGCGACAAGTCGGCCGGAACAACCCGCTCGACCGGCACCGGTTCCTTCTTATCCACCCCGGCCCAGCCCTCGACCCAGATCGCAAGACTCTTGCTGGCTCCGTAATATTTTTCTGGATGCTTCGCGAGCGCCCGCCGCCGGATTGGCCCGGGCACGTTTAACTCGTCCGCGATGTGCGTCGGATCGGATTCCGGTTCCGGTCGGATGAACAGCGGCGCGTCCTGACCCAGCACGCTGAACGTGTAACCATGAGGACAGAGTTGGTCCACGCAGTGCGCTCGCGTGCGGGTCACCGAGTAGGGTTTTAGTCGCCAGACAAAAACGCCGACCGAGGGGATGTTGTGGCGCCCGATTGTGCGGCGTGAGTTGATACGCCGCGCATCCGCGGTGTGCGCCATCGGATCGAACGGCCCGCCGATCAAATCAAGTTCGGCCCCGCGTCGCAGGTCTGCCGTCAGCGCGCGGTCGAGATGCGGGTGATTGATATTTTGATTCCAGCCCAGCACCTTGAAGAACTCCACCGCGCGCGCGGGCCAGCCGGCCACGTCGTTGGCGAGTAATTCCAACAACGCCAGCGTTCCTTTGCGTCGCCGGTACGCAATCGTGTTCGCCACCTCGCGGCGCGGAATGAGTACGCGGTTGAGCGCTCGGCCCTCTGCGGTTGTGGTTTCAGCTGGCTGACCGGCGTCGGATACCGCTCGGTAACCGATCAAATCGGCGAGGTAGGGCACCGCCCAATCGTCGGCGGTTTCGATGAACCAGTTTTCGTAAAGCTGCTGCACGTCGTCCTCGACGACGTTCACCTGCTCGGCAATTACACGCAGCAACGCTTGCAGCGGGACCTTTTGCTCGGCATCGCGCATCCGCTGGATCGCGGGGAGCAACTGATTGAGCCGGTCAAGTCGGGGGTCAGGCACGGGCGTTTTCATAACAAACCTATCAGTTAATCTGGTTCAGGATCAGCGTGTCCGGGACGGCGTCGCTCAAGATCGCCAGTTGTGCAGGTCGCACCGCGCCATTCTCGAAATCCGCCAGGTTGACGTCCACGCGTGGAGCCGGGACGGAGCTCTGCGCGAATTTTTTGGAAATGTCGGACGTTTCAACCTGTGGGCCTGAGACGACTTCCTGCACCACCGCGGCGAGTTGATCCAACGTCAGCAATGCCCGTTTTCCGTCGGCCGTCGCGCGCTTTTCGGGCACGCCGCCGAAAGCATCCACGTCCACATACGCGACGCCTGCGGTGCTTTGAATCGCGGCGATCACTTCGGACAACAGTGCCGGCTGGCCTAGCGCGCGTTTTTGGAAACCGAAACGGTCCAGCAGCGTTGCGCGAATCGCGGTCGCCACCGGCTCCCATTGATAATCGGTCGCCAGCCGCACTTTCGCGCTCAAGACCAACCCCACGAGTTCGCGCACCGTGATCTGCACTGGCA
>DAITQE010000480.1:0-3826 GCA_036833235.1 Opitutus sp. | reverse complement strand
ACAGAAACGCGATCAGGCCAAGGCTGCACGCGATCGTGAAATGGACGGCCCGGACGTTCCAATCTCCGGCCGTCGCAAAAATCGCCGCGTTCAAATACGGCACGAGCGGGCTGCGACTATCCGCCGCGTCGCGGTAAAGGACCGCGCCCGCGCGAATCTGCTGGGCCATCGTGAACGTCGAACCTTCGTCAAGATTCCATTGCTCACGCGACAGAAAGGGCGCCCTCAGTCCCCACGCCGCCCCGATCAGCACGAGCAGCCAGAGAATGACGCGCACCTTGGTCAGTTTCATTCGCGGGTGCGTTAATTCGCCTCACCGACAAACCGCCCCCAAGCGGCCCAGTCGAAGGCGTTGCTGCCGAAAGGGCCTGGTGTGATCCGAAACACAAGCCGGCCTTCTTGATACGGCGGCAGCTCCACGGTGGAGGTCTGCATGCCCGCGTCAGCCGGACGTGAGAACGGATCGAGATTCCGGTGAAAAAGCTCCACCGGAGCGCGGCCGGTCGCTTGAAATTCCACCACGACATCGACGCCATCGCTGCGTTGCTTGCCCGTTTCGTCGCGGGCGGCTCCCTCTGCGAGTCCGTATTCAAAAATCACCCGCGCGAGATCTCCGGGACGATGATAAACAAGTTCCGACGGGGCGTGAGCGTTCCAGCGGACGTCGTCCTGCGGCTTCGAAGGACCGTTGCCGTCACCAACTTTGCTGGAAAGCGGCATGAGCAGGCGGGTTGGGCTGATGACGATGTTTGGTCCGGGTCCTTCACACACCAGCGGCCCGACCCAGCCCCAGTCCCAACTAGCATCTCCGCGGGCGCCCGGTCCGACGCGCAACACGAGGACTCCTCCCGGACCCGGAGGAATTTCGACGCGGGAGATTTGCGGGCCGCGATGCTCGGGGTGATTAAACGGCTCAAGCGTACGAGAGAATAATGCATGCGTTTTGCCGTGCTCGTCGATTAGATCGAGACTGAAATCCATTCCATCGGAATGGCCGTTCTTCGCGGTGTACGCGCCCGCGTCGATGCCGTAGTGAAGCGTTAGCGCGGTGAGCGCAGAGGGTCTCGGCCATTCGATTCTTCCGGGCGCCTGGGCCAGCCAACGGTCGCCATTGTGCTCGGTCATGAGCTCACCGTTGCGCATCGCGCCCAGGACAGGTAAAACCATTCTTTCACCCAATCGGAGAATGGGCCCGTTCGAGTCGCCGCGCAACTGGCCAAAAAAGATCTGGTCGAATTCGGGATCATTTCGCTCGCCGGCGAGAAACCGGAAGACCAGCCGGCCGTCGTTGTGCGGCGGAAGGCGAAGGGAAATCTCCTGCGGTTTACGATCCTCCAAGTTCGTGCGCGGATGAAGCCGTCGTTGATAAAGGGGCACGCGCTGACCGCTTGCTTCCACAAAATCCACGAGCAAATCGTAACCGTCGCTGCGTCCCTGCGTTTCAGCGTAGCGACCGTGGACAAACGAGATTGAGCTCAGTCCGGCAGGGCACGGAAATTCCAACTGATCGGGCGCGTCGACGCGCCACGTATGCGGATGTTCGGGCGAACGAACCATGACGCCATTCAACAAATCGAGAGCGACCGGCGCGAGGGACCACTGCTCCACGTTCAAGCGTGGTCCGGGTAAGGGATGCGCCGAGATGTTCCCGGCGTATCGGGCGAAATTGAACGACGCGCTGACGGTACGGCCGACGGCGGTGGCAATGACGGCTCGCAGATCGTCGCGGCCTGGCAACTCGGGATCGACGAAAAACAAAATGTCGACCTCTTGGCTAATCGGATGATCCAGTGCGGCGATGCGTGCACCGCCCGCGTATAACTCGACGCGATTGGCGCCAGCGGGAGCGGTGACGCGAACGCGCGCGGGCTCATTCAGCTTGAACGCGTTGAAGCCAGAGATGCCGATCGAGGTGTTTTCCTTCAGCGAACTCTCCAGGGTGGCCGGTGCAGCGACCGCGAGTCGGCGGAAGAACCGCATGGTTCCAAACTGCCGCGGATCGACACTCACCTGCGCAAACTGAGTTTTGACCAGATGCCAAAGCAGCGGCTGGCTGTGCAGCGGATATTTTAGCTGTCCGCGAGCGGTCCCAGTATCGACGACCACCGCCGGGGGATGTCGTTGAAAATCGGATTCGAGTTGTTCCCACGCGTGCGGAACCACGACGTCGCTGGTGTCGATCAGCGGATCGAGATTCGTCCAGGGAATCAGACCGGTGAGAAAGTTCGTATAGATGAACCGAGACGCCGGCAGGCGGTGGGAGAAAAAATAAATCTCGGGGAAACAGCCCCAGACAAAAACCCGATCGGACGGAGTTGAATGGGCTGCAACCATGCGCCCCATCTCGAGCGTGAGCGTGTCGTTAGGACCGAACTCACGCAGGCGGCGCACGCAATCATAGCCGAATGCGCAGGCGGCCGCCACGAGAACGATCGCGACCCCGCTGCGGCGCCAGCGTCCGTTGGCCGGTCGTCGGGCGAACTCAAACCACCGCGCAATCAGCCATCCACAAGCCAGACTGAATCCGGGCACGACCTGCGCAGAATAGTGCGAGTAGGCGCGACCGCTCAAGCCCGTCGCATAAACCGCCGCGGCCGTCCACCCGAGGATCAGCCAAGGCAGTAACGGAAACGTGATTGGCCTCCGTCGCAGGGCTCGAAGCGCGCGTTCTCCGAGTATCAGGATCGCGGTCAAAACGAGGAGCAGCGCGACCGGAGAATGATTCCACGCCAGCTTGAAAGGCTCCGACATCGTGAGGAGCCGGCGCAGCAGCGGGATGGCGGGAACGTAGATCTGGTTGTTAAACGTGAACGCGTAATAGATATAGGCGTCGAGAGCGTGATGCGCTGCGAAGTAGGCGACAAACGCCAGCGAGGGAGCAGCGGCTCCCGCGAGCATGCCGCACCAGAATTTCAAATACGCCACCCGCCGGCCCGGCTGGGTAGCGGCCAGAAATGCAAGCAGCACCCACGTGACGCCGAAATCCAGCAGCCCGGGCTGCTTGCACAGGATCGAACCGCCGAAGAGCAGGCCGGCGGGTAAGCCTCGCAAAAACCCAGGTCGTCCGAGCGCTGCGACAAACGCGACGTAACCGAACGTCGAAAAAATAACCAGAAACCAGCCTGTGCTCGCCGACATCGCATCGCCCGGATCGATCAGCACGAAACTCAGGACCGTGAACGCGAGCGCCGCCGCGATGCCGGCCGGTTCGTCGCCAAGACGGCGGACCATCCACCACAAACCGACGGCGCAGGCCCCGAGCAGCAGCGCGATCGTCAGGTGAACCGCGAAGGCATTCCAATGGCCCGCGACTGAGAAGATCGCCGCCTTGAGATATGGAACAAGCGCGTTGCGCTGATCGGCGGCGTCACGGTAGAGGACGTCGCCCGCGAGGATTTGCTCCGCCATCGTGAACGTAGAACCCTCGTCGAGATTCCACTGTTCGCGGGAAAGATACGGCGCGCGCAGCCCCCATGCCGCGAGCAGGAGGAAAGCAATCCAAAGGAGGGAACGAAGTCGGGGCGAAAACATGGCGCGATTGGTCCAGCCTCAAGCGTTACCAGCTCGATTCGGCGCGGTCGCCGCGGCCGGAGAGGCGGTTGGGCTGCGTGCGATGCAGGTTGCCGTCGAAATCGAGCACGGCTTCGCGAGCTGCGTCGGCGTGCTTGGGCAGCACACGATCGATGTCGTAGGCGCGGACGACTTTCGAGTAGCCCATGGGTGCAGTCGAGGCGCCGTTGAGCTGTTTCTCGAGGCAGGCTTTCATCACCTGCGCGAATTTCACGGGATCACCGGCGTCCACGAGATTGGCCTCCGCGCGATGCGT
>DAITQE010000479.1:2774-3829 GCA_036833235.1 Opitutus sp. | reverse complement strand
AATGGATTTTCGCGAGATCATCGAACAGCACATCGAAACGAATGCCGACGTGACGATTGCGGCCGTGCCGTTCGGCGTCTCGAAAGTCGAAGGTTTGGGGCTGATGAAGGTGACTGACGATCTGGCCATTGAGCAGTTCGTCGAGAAGCCCAAGGACCCCGAGGTCATCGCGGGGCTCACGCTGAGCGACGTCCTTGAATCGCGGCTTAAAACTCCATCGGATGAGAAGCGGTGTCTGGCCTCAATGGGCATTTACGTCTTTAATCGTAATGTTCTCGCGGAGGCGCTGGACAACACGATGGCTGATTTCGGCAAGGAAGTCATTCCGGGCCTGCTAGGAAAGAAGAAGCTTTTTGCCCACATCTTTGAGGGCTATTGGGAAGACATCGGGACGGTGAAGGCGTTTTTCGATGCGAATCTCGCACTGGCGCAGCCGTTGCCGCCGTTCAATTTCTTCGAACCGAATCTCCCGATTTACACCCAGGACCGTTATCTGCCGGCGTCTAAGCTCAACAAATGCGACATCGATCACGTGGTGATCGGTGATGGTTCGATTCTGACCGACTCGTCGATCAAGCATTGCGTTTTGGGAATCCGCTCGTTTGTCGGTGAAGGCAGTGTGCTTGAAGACGTGGTGATGATGGGCGCAGATTATTACGAAACACCCGAGCAACTGAGCGACAACGTGACTCTTGCCCGCCCGAATGTTGGACTCGGCAATCGCTGTCGCGTGAAGCATGCGATTATCGATAAGAACGCGCGCATCGGTGATGACTGCGTGCTCAATGCGGAAGGCAAGCCCGACGGTAGCTACGTCAACGGCGCGGTTATTATTCGCGATGGCGTGCTCGTCGTCACGAAGGGTGCCGTGTTGCAGGCCGGTACGACCGTTTAGGAAAGTCGCCAGAGTAATCTGTCCGCGGTAGGTTGCGCGCTTGCCGCGCAACAGCAGTAACTGTCGCGGCGGCAAAAACGACACGCAAACATTGCGCGGCGAGCGCGCAACCTACTGTGGTCGGTTTTATTTTTTCGGAACTAGGCGCGACGCGTCCGCT
>DAITQE010000479.1:0-2764 GCA_036833235.1 Opitutus sp. | reverse complement strand
CGTCCGCTTGGACCAGACGATAAAAATGACGCCGGCGACGACCAGAAAAAGCGAGTAGAACGTGCCGCGGCTGAGTCCAAAGATTAACGTCACGTCTGCATCAGGCTCGCGAAAGACTTCCCCGATTGCGCGTGCTATGGCGTACGCGATTAGAAATTCGCTCGTTAACCGGCCCGGCGTGTCACGCGTTACCGTGCTCCGCCAAAAGCGCCACTGCATGAAAGCGAGCAGCAAAGCCCCTTCGAGAATCGCTTCGTAAAGTTGGGACGGATGCCGTGGCACCAAAGGATATGGACTCGCCGGAAAAATGACCGCCCAAGGGACAGTCGCTGGCTTTCCCCATAACTCACCATTGATGAAGTTTGCGATGCGTCCGAAGAACAGGCCGGCTGGCGCGACGGTGACGATGAGATCCGCCAGATGGAGAAAAGGAATTTTTTGAGATCGGGCAAACCACGCGATCGCGATCGCGACGCCGACCATTCCCCCGTGACTGGCCATCCCTCCTTCCCACACGCGAAAAAAACTCAGTGGATCGCTCAGCAGTTGTTTCGGATGGTAGAGAAGAAACGAGCCAAGCCGGCCGCCAATCATTACGCCCAGCACGAGCGCGACGATCAGGTCGGAGATTTTATCCGAAGGTAATTGGGACCGACCTGCCCGCGCGTACGCATGGAGCAGCGCCGCGCCAACCACAAAGCCAAGCAAGTAGCTCAGACCATAATAGCGGATCCCAAAATTCTCGGTGAACCGAATGAGAAACGGACTCCAGTCGTGAGTCCAGTACGCGAGAACCGGCGCGAGTGTTGGTGAAGTTATCATGCCGACGAAGGGAATTCGGACGACATTGCGGCACTACGTGGGGCGAACAATCCAAATTGGCTGTGCGAACGATAACACAGGAGCTAACAGAGCGAATATGGTTTGCTTCAGTTCGTGTTCGCCCGCGGGCGCCCCGGCCCGCAGGTTTACAAAGAAGTGGACGAGTGCGTCCGCGCTCCCACGGCCGAATGCGACCACACGTGTTCAGAACTTCCTTGCCGCCGCGAAGCGCTCGTCGCGTAGTCAAGAGCTATGAGCGAGCTCAAGCGCACACCGTTACGTGATTTTCACGCCGCACATGGCGGCCGGCTGGTGGATTTCGCCGGTTGGGAAATGCCCGTGCAATACCGCAGTATTCTCGAGGAACACAAAGCAGTCCGGCGGACCGCCGGGCTTTTCGATGTGAGCCACATGGGCGAAGTCGATGTCAAGGGCCCCGGCGCCGGGAAATTCTTGAATCATCTCGTGACAAACGACGTCGCGAAGCTATTTCCGGGCCGCGTGCTCTATTCGCCCATGTGTTATCCGACGGGTGGTGTCGTTGACGATCTGCTGGTTTATATGCGGGCACCGGAAGATTATTTTCTCTGCATCAACGCCGGCAACGTGGCGAAGGATCTCGCATGGATTCGTGAACAGGCGGCGTCGTTCGACGTCAAGATTACCGATCGCTCCGACGACTACGCTTTGCTTGCCGTGCAGGGACCGCGGGCCGCGGAAATCGTGCAGTCGCTCACCGGTGCAAAGCTCGGCGTGATCAGGTACTATCATTTCACCGAAGGAATGGTCGCCGGCGTGCAATGCATCATCAGCCGCACCGGATATACCGGGGAGGATGGTTTTGAACTTTATCATGCTGCGAGCGACGCGGTCGTCCTGGCAGAGGCGGTGCTGGCGGCCGGCGCACCGCGTGGTCTGGAACTCGCCGGACTGGGCGCCCGCGATAGTTTGCGGCTCGAAGCGGGATATCCGCTTTACGGACACGAGATCACCCATGATATTTCGCCGCTCACGGCCGGACTCGGCTGGACGGTCAAACTCGACAAAGGCGCGGACTTTATTGGCCGCGCTGCGCTCGCAGCCGAAAAACAGAATCCGGCTGCTCGCAAAGTCGTGTTTTTCAAGACCGGTGACCGGCGTATTGTGCGCGCGGATTCGGCCGTGGTCGGTGCGGACGGCGCGGTCGTCGGGCGAGTGCTCTCGGGGACCTTGTCGCCGATGTTAAACGAAGCGATCGGCTCAGCCCTTGTCGCCGCGGACGCAGCGCAGCCGCTCTCTGTCGACATTCGCGGGGCGAAACTCGTGCTGAAGATAGTCAAACCTCCGTTCGTCGAGCTTAAGAAAAACTAAATCGCCGGGAGCGAGCTTGCACGCGTGCGGCAAATTGCCGAAATCGCATTTGAGGCTACTGAACCTTTTAACACCTTCTCATGAGCAACGTCCCTGCTGGTCTGCGTTACGCAAAATCCCACGAATGGCTGAAGCTGGAAAGCGACGGCACCGCGCTGATCGGCATCACCGATTACGCCCAGAATTCACTGGGAGACATTACTTATGTGCAAATGCCGAAACCCGGTGCGACCTTGAAAGCAGGTGAAACATTTGGCGTCGTAGAATCCGTCAAGGCGGCCAGTGACCTGTACGCACCGGTCGGTGGAACGGTTGTCGCCGTGAATGCAGCGCTCGATGGCGCGCCTGAAACCGTCAACAGCTCGCCATACGAGAACGGTTGGATGCTAAAGCTGAAGCTCGCAAAGCCGACGGACGCCGACGCGCTGTTGGATGCTGACGCGTACACAAAACTTCTCGGCTAGACTTTATTAGCCGGCTTTGCGCGCGCGCTCTCTCGTAGCTGCGAGCGTGAGCGAGTGGAGGTTCGAGTTCGGCGGGGTGGTCTCCGTCGACCGCGCGCTCGCCGCGCCACGTTGCGCGACAAGCGCGC
>DAITQE010000478.1:0-3832 GCA_036833235.1 Opitutus sp. | reverse complement strand
GCGCAAACCACCCAACCTTCCGAACCGCTCGTTCGCGCGGATACGGTGATTGTCGAGGAGGCGCGCCTCGTCGCCGACGCCGCCGGCACCAGTCGGGTCCGCCTCGACGACGCGGCGGCTCCGACGAATCCCTCGTTGAGCGGTTTGTCCGGACGCCTCGCGAATTTCCACGTCAATGCGGGCGGCGCGGGCTCGTTCGGGGACCTGTTCACCGTGCGCGGTCTGACCAACACGCCTTATTTCAGCGATCCGTCGATCACGGTTTATTTCGACGATCTACCTCTCAGCGGCAGTGCAACGTATCCGAGCGGGCTGTTCGGTTTCGCCACCGCCACGCTTCATCGTGGACCACAACCGACCACGTTCGGCCGCAGTGGTGAAGGCGGCGTGCTGGTGCTCGCCACCGCTGAGCCCACCGCGAATTTCGCCGGCCAGCTCCGCGCCAGCGCCGGAAACTACAACGCCCATTCGGTTGCCCTCACCGCCCAAAGTGCCCGTAGTAAAAAGACCGACGCCAACGTCTCGGCTTCATTCAACGAACGTGACGGCTACATCACGAATACGGAGCTCGGTCAGCGCGTGGACGATCAGCAATCGAGCGCGGTGTCGGCCCGCGTTCGAGTTCGCCCCACCGCCGCCAGCGAACTCACGTTTCAACTCCTAGGCAGTCGTCTGCGCAATGGCGCACAGCCGCTCGTGCCGCTTGGCGGCCCGCTCTTCTCCGTCGCTCGCGGACTCGAGGGCGAAACCGGCGTTGATTTTGGCGGCGTCGCATTCAAAGCCGCGTTCGACACTGCGCTGGGACATCTTTCCGCCACGACCAGCTACACCGACTGGGAGTTGAATCCGTTTACCAACGAACTCATTCTCCCGCCGACGCTCGATTCCAGCGTTGTTCAGTCTCAGCGCACCTGGAACGAGGAAATCCGACTGACCTCCCCAGCCGCGTCGGCACTCGCATGGACCGCCGGTGCTTGGTTTTCGGACGCACACACGACAGGAAACGTTAACCGCGCAATTCCGAATCTCTTTCCCATCGAAATTTCGCAGCACGACGCAAACGCCCGCACCCTTGCGCTGTTCGGAAACGCGGTCGTGTTCTCGGACAGCCACTGGCGCGTGACGGCTGGCGCGCGGGCCGAGCAGGTCAAAAAAGATTTCGATCGCAGTCAGACGGTCCCCGGGCCGGGACATTTCACTGCCGATAAATCTTTCACCGCACTCCTGCCGAAACTAATGGCGAGCTACGCGATTTCAGCCGACACCAGTGCGTCTGCCTCCATTTCAGCCGGCACCAAACCTGGCGGGTGGTCGGCGTTCACCGACAATGCGACGCTCGCCGCCTTTGACGCTGAGCGGACGATCGCCTTTGAAACCGGCATTGATACGACGCTCGCCCAAAAAACTGTGACGCTCGCGGCGCGGGCGTTCGCGTATGCGATTCGCGATTACCAAATCGAGCGATCGTTCACGCAAAGCGACTACATCGTAGTGAATGCCCCACGCGCCCGCTCCGTTGGCGCGGAAGTCGAAGCAACCTGGCATCCCATTTCGGAGTGGACGCTGGCCGCGACGCTGGGCGTCACCAACGTCACACTACGCGAATTCACGGATCCGTTTACCGGCACGAATTATGCCGGGAAGCGTGCGCCTTACACGCCCGCCTACGATGCCAGCATCAGCGCGACGTACCGCGATCGCTCCGGCTGGTTTGCGGGCGCCGAGCTCTCGCTGGTTGGAAAAACGTATTACGATGAGTCCGAGGATCCCGCGTTTGCTCAAGCCGAGCGTACAACCCTCAATACGCGCCTCGGCTACGAGACCGCCCGCTGGCGCGTCAGCGTTTACGGCGAAAATCTCACCGATGAAGCCTACTACTCGCTCATCATCCCGGGCGTCGGCCACGCCGTTCCCGGCGCACCGCGCACGTACGGCGTCGAAGCGATTATGAAGTGGTAGGTGGCGCGCTCGCCGCGCCACGGATTGGGAAGAACTCCGCTTACTGATGCGGGATCGTGCGCAATCGCATTTTTCCATCCATCCAACGCAATCATTTGCGGCCCCATTTCGATCTTCTGCTTCGACTTACACCCGAGCAGTTTAACCACTTGAAGTCACAATTTGTGACTTCAAGATGATTGGCTTCGGTTTCAATTGTGACCTCATATCAATCCTTGAAATCCTGTCATCGAATGCGGCAGCTCGATGGCCGTGTCACGCGAACGCCGCGCCAGAAGTCTGCTCGTGCAAATAGATTTCATATTGATTCCATGCCCTTCCGGGTTCCGACTTCTCCGTATTCAAAAATCCCATAAGTCGATCCCGCGACGATGAACAAATCCACGCTTTCCCCCGCGTCGCCTGAAATTGCCAACCGCATTTTCACCATTCGCGGTCAAAAGGTGATCGTCTCTGTTCACCTCGCTGAGCTTTACGGCGTACCTCACAAAGCACTGCTCCAATCCGTCCGGCGCAACCGCTCCCGCTTTCCAATTGATTTTTTGTTTCAGATTACACCCGAGGAGTTTAACCATTTGAAGTCACAAATTGTGACTTCAAAGAATGTTGGCCGTGGCGGTCTTCGCAAGATGCCTTACGCCTTCACCGAGCATGGTGCGCTGATGGCGGCGAACGTTCTCAAGAGTAAACGCGCCGCGCAAATTTCCGTGGAGATTGTCCGCGCGTTCGTCCGTCTTAGGCGTTTCGCGCTGACCAATCGCGAACTCGCCCGAAAAATCGCCGACCTTGAATCCCGCTATGACGGGCAATTCGATCAAGTTTTCGGCGCCTTACGCGCGCTCCTCGCGTCGCCAGATCCCGCTCACGGGCGCAAGATGGGCTTCCAGCAAACGAGCTGACCCGAACAGCCGCGGCATTCTGCCCCAGATCAGTGGACGGAAGCCGTTGCCATTTCCGTTCCGCTCACGGCCACATATGGCTCTTCATGTAGCACGGGCTGGCGTTTTCCGGCGAGCAACTGCCACCACACGCGCGCATTCGCCACGACTACGATCGCCACGAGCACTAGAAACGTCCCGGTCACGAACGCGTTGATCTGGCTGTTGAACACCAGCCGCTCCCACTGATTCAGTTGCTCCGGCATCCCGCCTGCTGCGATCTTCGCCGCGAAATTCTTCGCGCCAGCAAGGAATCCCAGCCGTGGATCCGCGCTGAAAATTTTGATCCACCCCGCGCTCATCGTCACCGCGAGCAACCACGCGAGCGGTGCCAGCGTGCACCAAATATAACGCACTCGGCCCATTTTAATCAGCACCGTCGTGCCGAGTGAAAACGCGATCACAGCCAGCAGCTGATTAGCCACGCCAAAAATCGGCCACAGCGAGTTGATGCCTCCGAGCGGATCGATGACGCCTTGATAGAGAAACCAGCCCCACGCGGCGACAAAGAGCACCGTCGCGAGCACGTTGCCCACCGACGATCGAGTATGCGCGAGCGGCTTCCACACCAAGCCCAGCAAATCCTGAACGATGAATCGGCCGACACGTGTGCCGGCGTCGATCGTCGTCAGGATAAACAGCGCCTCGAACATGATCGCGAAATGATACCAGAGCGCCAGCGCCGCCTTCCCGCCAAATACACCGGAAAACATGTGCGCCATCCCCGCTGCAAAAGTCGGCGCGCCCCCCGCGCGGCCGATCATCGTTTTCTCACCCATGTCCGCGGCGAGCGTGCTCATCTCCGCGGCCGTCACCGGAAAGCCCAGAGCGGTAATCGTCGCGGTCACGGCCGCCGGATCGCCCTTCATGTTGACGGCAAAATATTGACCCGGCTCCATCGTGCACGCCGCAATTAACGCCATGATCCCAACGAC
>DAITQE010000477.1:651-3843 GCA_036833235.1 Opitutus sp. | reverse complement strand
CAAATCCTGCCGGACGGTGGGCCAGGCCGTGATCGCGCGGAGGTTCTTGAGCACTTTTTCGTTGGTGATGTTGCCCGCCCAGTCAACCACGGGCGTAAGAGCGTCGCGCACGCCCCACACGCTCAGAAACGCCGCGGGAACCAACAGCGCGCGGGCGATCCAGCGTGAGCGACCCTGCTCGCCAAACAGCGCGGGAAACGCGAGGCAGACCAGCAGCGTGCTGTAGAAGAACCCCAGCATGTGGCCGTCGGCGCGGACGAAGCCGTGTTTCCAATTCAGATACAAGAAAGCGGCCAGGATCACGAAGCACGCGGTCGAGCGCAACCGGTCGGCTTGCGTGCAGAGATGCCAGGTAACGTAGCCGGCCATCAGCAGCCAAATGCAGCATGCTTTCCACAAAGGATCCCACGGGGTGGGAAGCCCCATCGTCGCTTGATAGCCGGCGCTGACGTCGAGCGAGTTTAAAACGTAGGCGGGCAACGCGCCGAGAGGCTGGGAGCAGGCGACCCAAAAAACGAGGAACGCTCCGACGTAAATCGACGCGAGCCAGTAAGCAAAACTCGTGCGCCGGCGGCTCAACGCGAAAGCAACGACAACGACAATGACGACGCCGCCGAGCATCAAATTCGTGAATTTGATGACGGACAGCAGCGCGATATAGATCGCGGGCAGGACAAACGATGGTTTCTCCTCGGCCACCGCCAGCTTTCGAATCATGGACCAGCCGAGCAGCACGATCATGATTGTGTGCAGGGCATCTTCGTAGCCGGTGCCGAGCAAAATAAAGAAGGTGAAGAAAAAGAACCGTGAAACGCCGCGGAGGTGCCGGCCCAGTTTCATGATCAAGGTCGCGGCAACCGCGCCTTGCAGAAGTTGCCAGCCAACAAGCGCCCAAAGCAAATCCCCGCTATACGTACGCCCGAGTAAAAAACCCAGGGGACCGTAAGTGAAAACGATATCGCGACCGAATGCGTAACCGTGCTCGAGAAAGTACGTGAGCCCCATGCGCCACGACGCGTCGAGCTCGAGCGCGGGCGGCTTCGGCAAACTGAACGTCAGGAGCACTAGCAACAGCCAGAGGAGAATGTCGCCGAGACGATTGGATGAAGCCGGTTCGGCGGGAACGGCGCCGGCAGGTGTTGCGATCGGAGAGCTGGCCATGAAGTGAGATGAGATGAGAGAAAAGCGTCAGGCGACTCGAGCCATAGTGGTTGCGGTTACGCGAGCTGTTGTCCTGCGCGCATTGTTCAAAGCCTTTTTGAAACCACTAATGAACTCTAATATTCACGGAAGCGGTTTTTCGGTGCATGGTCTTTTGTTTTGGAATCGTAACGCGTAGGCCGCCAGCTTGCTGGCGCGATTGGAGCGCGAGCAAGCTCGCATCCTACGACGTAACGGATTGCATTCTTAAAACGAAAGACCGGGCTTTTCGATGGGCGATGACGGTCACGGAGCAGTTTCGACGACAACGTCAGACCAGAAGGTCCAATCGCTGGAGGGCACACCGTCGGGACCGGCGTTGATTTCCAACTCGAGATGGAGCGGAGCAGGAAATTTTCCCAACTCGATTCGGAAGGGCTGCGGAGGCCGATCAGCCGGTTCGCGGGCCGGATCGAGGCGGCGTTGATGCAAGACGTGCACGGTTCCGGTCGCGTCGGTCACCCGCACAATGAACTCCGCGCCGTCTGTGGGTGCCTTGTTCTCGGGAGCGTATGCGCCGGGCACAATGCCGAAACGACCACGCAGCACGCGGGCGTTGGCCGGCAAGGTGTAGCTCAGCAACGATGGAGCGTGCACGCTGAACACGCGCTCGCCCGTGTCGAAATCCGCTCGCGGATTGAGGAACGCCCGCACGCCGTTCGCCCGCACGCCGCCGGAAATTACGGACAATTCGAACGCCTTCCGCAATGCGGCTGACCGGTTTAATTTCACCATCGTGACATCGAGAGGGCCGCTGAGGAGAGTCCGACCGCTGGTTAGCAATGAGACTGACTCCAGCTGGTGATGCTGCGGTCCGGTTTCCGCGAACGAGACGGGGACTTGAATGAGCATCGATTTACTCGGCGGAAAATGCACCGCCCCAACCGGGTTTCCGTCGAGATAAAGTGCCAGTCCGCGCAAATCCCGCTGCTCGAGCGACGCATCGACCGTGTAGAAATTTCGCCCGGCGCCCGCTCCTGTCGGCCCGTGCAGCCCGGGGATGCCGCGAGTGCCGGGCGGCACCACGGTCGGCTCCGGCAGCGGTCCGGCGCGCGATGCGTCGCTGCGCATGAACACCCGAAAGCCCTGCGCTTGATAACGCGTCGGATCAACTTCGACGTAATGCGCATCAACGTAATCCCGCAGCCGCTCGAATTTTTGCAGCGGATACTTCGAAAAACGGCGATGCGGCCCAACGCCGCAATCCACGATGAATGCCGGCTGGCTGCGCGTGAGATCGGCCAGCAACGCGTCCATCGCGCCGGGCACGATCGCGTACGTGGTGTCTTTCGCCGGGTCGAGATTGGTCCACGGAATCAGGCCCGTGTGAAACGTGCAGTAGAGAAAACGCGTGGCCGGTGAGCGTTTTGCATAGAGGTAAATATCCGGGTTGTAACCCCAGACGAAAATTTTGTCGTCGGGCGCACTGTGCGACTCGATGAACGCTGACAGGCGCAGAGCAGGATCGAGCGGCGGCTGGGCCACGCGACGCGCTGCCAGCGGTGTCCAAAGAACGGTGACAGCTAACCCCAGCAGCGCGATCACACCCAAGGCGCGCGTCGCCGCCGAGAGCGGACTGGTTTTCCACTGGGCCGCGATCCAGCCCGGCACCCAGGCCGCCATCCACGCAAACGGCGGGAAGCATTGAATAAAATAATGATCGAAGCTTCTCCCGCTCGCCATGGCCGCCGCAAGCGACGTGCCGCACCACAGCAGTAGGTAACATTCCCAGCCGCGGGTGGCGCTGACTCGAGACGAGGGTTGAAGCTGCGCAACACGAACCACGACGATGAGTGCGCCCACGATGCCGAGGGCAAAAACGAGCGGATACAACGTGGCGAACTGGACCAGGAACGGCCCGGGCGAAAGCACGCGGTCGGCCCACGATGTTTCCGGTCCGTAGTATTTCGTGTTGTAGATCCAGGTGTAGAACGCGACATCGTGCCACGCGCCCAGCAGCACGAACACCGCCGCGATGCTGCCGACTACCAC
>DAITQE010000477.1:0-641 GCA_036833235.1 Opitutus sp. | reverse complement strand
GACTACCACTGCGAATCCGGCGAGTACGCCGGCCCCAGCGCGGATCACGATCCGCCACGCCGAAGTACGAGTGATGCCGAGATAAAACAGCGTGCCGAGCGGCGCGCCGAGGTCGACGAGCGCCGGTTGCTTGGAGAGAAACGCCAGCCCGATGAGGGCTCCGACGGCCATCGCTCGCGCAAACGACGGAGGCGCGGCCGACTGCCAAAACACGACGGCGGCCAACGTGGTGAACAGCACGAGAAACCATTCCGTATGGGCGGCGTAGGCATCACTCGGGGTGAGAAGATAGCAGGCGAACGCGGCGAAAATTCCCGCCGCGCAGAGGCCGGTCGCGGTATTGCGCGTCCGCTGGCCCAGCACAAAAATTCCGAGTGCGGTCGCTGCAATCATTGCCGCCACCGCGATGTGGAGCGCGGTCATGTTCACGCCGGTCACCGCAAATAGCGTGGCGACAGCGTAGTAACTGAGCGGCGTGCGATGATCGGCGATGTCGCGATACATCACCTTGCCCTCGAGTATCCGTTCGGCCGCGACCGCACTGATGCTCTCATCGACGTTCCACATCGTGGTCTTAAACGTCGGCGCGCGGAGCCACATGATCCACGTAAAGAGCAGGGCGCCGACGATCAGGGTAATGA
>DAITQE010000476.1:0-3863 GCA_036833235.1 Opitutus sp. | reverse complement strand
GTTTTCATCGACTGTCTGGTGCAACACTACCGGACGATCCGCTGAAGTAGATTCGGACGCTGAAGCTGGCCGCGGATCTTGCGTGCTGCCCGTGTTTGTTAGTCAACTGTTCACCCGATGAATCTCCGTCAACTGGCCCAACTCGCGGGACTATCGCCTTCGGCGGTTTCCCTCGCGCTGCGCAACAGCCCGAAGATTTCGCAGGCAACCCGGATGCGCGTGCGGCAGATTGCGGAGCGGGCAGGTTACCAGCCGGACGCGAACGTGGTCGCGATGATGAAGCATCTGCGCAAGCCGCGGGCCGTTCGCCAGCAGGCGTGCTTTGGCGTGATCTCCTTCTACAATCATCCGCATCCGTGGGAAACGTCGCGGCATTTGACCCGGATTTATGAAGGAATGAAGCAGCGGGCAATCGAACTCGGTTATCGGCTCGAACCGCTTTGGTTGCGGGCGCCAGGCATGACGTACCGACGGTTTCGGAGCATTCTCGACGCGCGCGGAATTGAAGGCCTGCTGTGTTTTGGCAGTCCGGATCTCGAGCAGGAATTTCCCGCCGATCTCGGGTCGTACGCGATTGTAACGGTGGGGCTGAGCATTCGGACGCGTCTGCACCGTGTGACGAGTCATTTCTACAACGATACGCTCAACGTGCTCGATCGCGTATACCAACTCGGTTACCGACGCCCCGGCCTCGTGGTCGGACGCTACGAAGAGGAACGCAGCGGGCACGCGCATACGGCCGCTTATCTGGGCTGGTGCGAACATCGGCTTGGGCCGACTCACGCACTGCCGGTGCATTTCGTGGATCACGTCGAATCGCGACCGTTGCTCGACTGGCTGCGACGACAAAGGCCGGATGTGGTCATTTTTGTGCATCTGTACGATCTCTTGAGCGAATTGCGGACCGTGCTGCGCAAGCAGCACATCACTGTTCCGGATAAGCTTGGCGTCGCCGCGCTCAGTCAGATTCTCGATGGATCGGGCTTTTCCGGACTTCAGCAGAATCAACCCCTGATGGGAGCCTGGGCCGTGGAACTGCTCGCCGCCCGCATTACCAATCGCGACCTCGGAATTCCGGCCAACCCTCGCATCGAGATGGTCGAAAGCCATTGGGTCGAGAACCGCTCGCTCCGCCGTATCGAGACGGTCAACAGTTGAGTGGATTTAAATTCGTCAACGGTCCTCGCGCACCCACAGTACCTCTGCCCCATGAAACTCGGTCTCGGACTCTATCGTCACATGCTGACGCGAGAGAATTTTCAGTTCGCTCGCCAGGCAGGCGCGACGCACATCGTTGCGCATCTGGTGGACTATTTTCGCGGGGGTTCACACAAGACTCGCGATGATCAGCCAACGGGGACGGACCGCGGGTGGGGCCTCGCGGGCGATCCCGATCAACTCTGGTCGCTCGAAGAACTTCGGACATTGCGCCGTGAGGTGGAGGGTGCCGGGCTGACGTTGGAGGCGATCGAGAATTTCGACCCCGCTCATTGGCATGACATTCTACTCGATGGGCCCAAGCGGGCGCAGCACATCGAGAACGTGAAGACAATTATTCGCCGCATGGGGGAAGTGGGTATTCCGGTGATGGGTTACAACTTCAGCATTGCTGGCGTCGCCGGACGCACGACCGGAAATTACGCGCGCGGCGATGCGCCGTCAGTCGGGATGGAAGGCGCTTACGATCTTCCGATGCCGAACGGGATGGTCTGGAATATGATTTACGATGACAACGCGCCCGCTGGCACCTTGGCGCCGATCACTCACGAAGAACTCTGGCGCCGGCTCGATTCGTTTTTGGCCGAGGTGATTCCGGTCGCGGAGCAGGCCGGGGTGAAACTCGCCGCTCATCCGGATGATCCGCCAATGCCGACAGTACGTGGACAACCGCGTCTCGTGTATCAGCCGCGGCATTATCAGAAGCTGCTCGATCTCAATCCCAGCCCTGCGAACACGCTCGAGTTTTGCATCGGTTCACTGGCGGAAATGACCGAGGGCGATATTTACGAAACGGTTGATACCTACAGCCGGCAGCAGCGACTCGGTTATATCCACTTTCGCAATATCACCGGCAAAGTTCCGACTTACAAAGAAACGTTCATCGATGATGGCGACGTCGATATGTTGCGGGTGTTGGAGATTTTGAAGCGTAATAATTTCGATGGCGTGCTTATCCCGGATCACACGCCGGCGATGTCCTGTGCTGCGCCCTGGCACGCGGGCATGGCGTACGCGATGGGTTACATGAAAGCGGCCATGAAAGAGCTCGGGATCAAGTGAGCGAGGAGTTCGAGCCATGCCGGTCGTTCAAAACACACCCGTAGGTTGCGCGCTCGCCGCGCAACGAGCACGCGAATCCCTGCCGACGGCGATCCGTTGCGCGGCGAGCGCGCAACCTACCTGAATTCACGGCCGCGATGAGCAGCGCATGAGTGTTAAACTCCACATCAATCATCACACGTGTGAAGCGCCGGCTGGAACATCGGTGTTCAGCTATGCTGAGCGGCTTGGCGTGCGCGTTCCGACCTCGTGCAACAAGCAGGGACGTTGCAAGGAGTGCGTGGTGGAGGTGACGGAAGGAATGGAAAAGCTCTCGCCGCGCGGCTCTGAGGAAGCTCACCTGAAAGGCGCTTTCCGATTGTCGTGTTGCGCGCGCATCGCGCAGGAGGAAGGCACGGTGCGTTGCCACACGATGCGCCGGGGAACGATGCGCATCGAAAAGCATGCATTCGAACTGCCCGTCCATGGACCGAAGTGGGTGCTCGAACCTGCCGTCACGCGCGAGGGAGATCGCATTCTCCTCGATGGCGTTGAAATCGATCGTGGCACGGGTCCGTTGCACGGGCTGGCGATTGATCTTGGCACGACGACCATCGTGATGCGGCTGCTGAATTTGGAGACCGGCGAGGTGATCGCTGACTCCTCGTTTGAAAATCCCCAGCGCTTCGGCGGATCCGACGTGATGGCTCGGATACAGTTCGATACGGAGGATCGCACGAAATCCCTCCAGCGCACGTTGGTCGGATATCTGAGCCGGGCGATCGACGAATTCCCGGTTGATCCGAGATCGATCTACGAAGTCGTCCTCGCCGGCAACTCGACGATGCGGGATCTATTTTTCAAGCTGTCCGTTTATTCAATCGGACAGAGTCCCTATCAGTCGCTGACTGAATTGGAAGTTGCCGCCGGTGCGCGCACGACCACGAGTCTGTCGGAGTCCGCGCGGCGTCTCGGACTGCCGATCCACCCCAAGGCTCGCGTGTACGGACTGCCGATCATCAGCGGCCATGTCGGCGCCGATGCGGCGGCGTGCATGCTCGCTGTCGATATCGCCAACGAAGAGCGCGTCGTCGCGATCATGGATATCGGCACGAACACGGAATTGATTGTTGGCAACAAGCACAAAGTGCTCGCGGCATCCTGTCCCGCCGGCCCGGCGTTTGAAGGCGGCCAAATCACATTCGGCATGCCGGGGCTCCCCGGAGCCATTGAAAAAGTGACGCTTGCGGACGATGGGACCGTACGGACGACGGTGATCGGCGACGAGTTGGCCGAAGGTCTTTGCGGCTCAGGTCTCGTTGATCTGATGAGTGAGCTGTTGCGCACCGGGCGGATGAATTCGCTTGGGCGGTTCGAACACGGTTCGGCTGAATTTATCGTGCAGGCGGATGACGAGCGACCGATTACGTTTAGCGAAGGCGATGTGAACGCGCTTGCGCAGGCGAAGGGCGCCAACGTCGCCGGGTTGCAGATCGCGTTCGCCGAGTACGGCATTCGGTACGCCGATCTGGATGTGTTTTATCTCGCTGGCGGCTTTGGGCGGCACCTGAACATCGAGTCATCGAAACGGATTGGACTCATCC
>DAITQE010000475.1:0-3864 GCA_036833235.1 Opitutus sp. | reverse complement strand
TGGGCTTTGCCGAGGCGGCGGTGTTCGGCGGCAATCAGAGTGGGGTGGACTGGCGATATTGGGACGGCCGACCCTGCGGCTACGAAGGGTTGCTAACGGACCAGTTTGGCGTGCTTGAAGCGATCTTTTGGCGGTGGGGCCGGCGTCGATGATGTGGCCATGATTGGGTGGAGCGCGGACGTCCCGTCCGCTTCGCCCGATCTGCCAATCACGGTTGCCCGAGTTGCCACGACGTCTGCCGGCAAAGCTGTTAGTATGTTCCGCCCCATGACTCTGACCGAGGACATCGTTTTTACATCACTGCGCCGTACCTGGCAACCTGTGGCCAATGCTCCTGCATTGGCACCTGGCGACGTGATGGGTTACACGCTGCTTGAAACGGATTTGGTGATTGCCCGCTTCCCGAACGGCGAACTCCTCGCGGCGGACGTGGCTTGTCCGCACAAAGGCGCGCGACTTTCCAGCGGCAGGATTCGCGACGGGCAGTTGATGTGTCCCTATCACGGCTGGACCTTCGGCTGCGATGGCGCGTGCAACTCGATTCCCTCGTTGCTCGAGCCGAACCTGGAAAAGCAATCGCTGTCACATTTGCGCACCTACGCCGTGCAGGAACGCTATGGTTTTATTTGGGTGAAACTCGAGCTGGGACCGACGGCGAACGGCCAGACACATGAGCTGCCGGCAGTGCCGGAGTTCGAGGATAGGCGTTGGACATATCGCCTCGGTCCACCGACGGCGTTCGCCGCGGGCTGGCGACGGGAGGTGGAGAACTATCTCGACATGTCGCACTTTGCGTTCGCGCACGCGGGCACTCTCGGCGTTTCGGCCGATCCCCGCATTCGTGGGATGGAGATAACCCTGACTCCAGATGGCGGATTTCAAATGGATGCGCCATTTCCTGCGTTGGAGTCGACGCACGAATTGCCGGGCAAACTCCAGAGCGCGCATCATCGCATGCAGCGCGGGTGGCTGCCAAATTTCACCACGATCCGGCAGAGTTTTCCGGACGGGGACGAACGCGTACTCGTGCATATTCCCTCGCCGAACACGCGGGAGAGTTGCACGTGTTTTTGGGCGCTCGCCATTTCGCCGGGCTTTCGTGGCCCGCCACCCGAGGCGCAGATCGAGTTTGCGATCAAGGTGCTGGACGAAGATCGACGGATGTGTGAGACGCAGGTGCCGCGTGAGGTGCCGATCAATCCTGCGCGTGGCGGATGGGGCGTTCTCGTGATGCCCGGTGATACCCTTGCGAATACGTTTCAGAAACAACTTCGCCGCTGGCTGACCGCCGGTGGTGACAAATCCTAACCCTACACAATCCCATGTGCTCATCCTGTTCCCCATCTGCATCCCTTGGCCAAAAGCCAACTCGCGTCCTCGCGGCGGCCGCGTCGCGCCCGCCTTCGATCGCGTCGGCGAAACCGGCGGTACCTCCCATTCCCAAATCGCCGCGCATCCTCACGACGACCGTGGGCTCGTATCCCGTGCCGGACTGGCTCGCGGCGTTGCCGAGTGAGCAAGGCGTGATCGATGCGACCCGGGTAGTATTCGATATCCAGCGACAAGCTGGGATTGATCTGCCGACTGATGGCGAGCTTTACCGCTTCGACGTCAATCATCCGGACACCAACGGCATGATCGAATATTTCATCCGACCGATGGCGAACGTTTCGTCGGTCGTAGGTCGCTCGATCACGGAGGAGTTTGCGAAATATTCGCCGATGGGTTTTCGGCGCAAGCCGGCGGGTGTCGTCACGGGCCCCCTCGGCGAAGGTTCGCTCAACCTGCTCGCCGATTGCCAGCGTGCGGCGGAGGTGGCGGGCGGGCCGTTCAAGTTCACTGTAACCAGTCCGTACATGCTGGCGCGAACGCTGCTGGATCATCACTACCGGAACTTCACTGATCTCACGCTCGCGGTCGCCGACGTGATCGCGGCGCAAATGGCCGGCCTGCCGGCGTCGTGCATTCAAGTGGATGAGGCGAACATTCCCGGCAATCCCGCTGACGCTCCGCTGGCGGCGGAGGCGATCAATCGGGTGCTCGATGCGATCGATCGAGGCACGCAGCGCGCGGTGCATTTCTGTTTCGGCAATTACGGCGGCCAGACGATTCAGGCCGGACGCTGGCAGGCGCTCGTCAAATTTCTGAACAGCCTGCATTGCGACCATCTGGTGCTGGAGCTGGCGCATCGACCGGCCTCGGATATCGACGCGTTGAAGCGGATTGATCGCAGCATCTCACTCGGCATTGGCGTTGTTGATATCAAGGTGAACCATGTCGAAACGCCCGACGAAATCGCCCGCCGAATAGAAGCGGTGGAGAAAAAAGTGGGCGCCGGACGCGTGCGTTGGGTGCACCCTGATTGTGGCTTTTGGATGCTCAAGCGATCAGTGGCTGATCGAAAGATCGAAGCGTTGGTGCGCGGACGAAATCTTTACCTCGGATAGACCGATTCCGAGTTTAGGCTCGTCCGCGAGAACCCGGAGGGAAACGCTGATTGGATCCATGCAGTAGACCGCCCGCCCGCGAATCACGCGAATGGACACGAATGTTAGAGGTAGCGAAAGAATGGTTCGATCTTGGATTGAGCCACGATGCGATGCGTGGCTTGGATTTTTCGTTTTGATTCGCGCTTATTCGCGTAATTAGCGGGCGACTGAATTGATCCGACTGAGGTCGTGTCCCGCGAAGGAAACGTTCTGCTGGCCAGCAGAACGACCATCACCTCTCCGAATGGCCGGTCGGGACGACCGCCGTTACCTTGCTCAGGGTCCAAAAATCAAAACACGTCGGCATTAGGCTGGGCCTCGCTGATAATTTGATAATCGGATGCGCGGCGAGGATCTGCAAACCGTCGCTTGAAAGACGGCTTCGTTTAGTCCCCATATCAGGGATGCTTCAGTCACTGCGCATTCGTAATTTGGCCCTGCTGGAAGAAGTCGCGCTCGATTTCGAGGCAGGCTTCACCGCCGTGACCGGCGAAACCGGCGCCGGGAAGAGCATTTTGTTGGGCGCACTCAGTCTGCTGGCAGGTGAACGCGCGGACAAAACGATCATCCGCCAAGGTGCGCCTTCTTGTGACGCCGAAGCCGCGCTCTATTTCGAAAATCCACGGAAGATCGATGCGGTTCTCGCGGCGCTCGAGCTCCCGCCGTGCGAAGAAGGATTGTTGATTCTCAAGCGCAGCCTGCCACGCGATAAAGCGCCGAAGATCACGGTGAACGGAAGTCTCGCGACGTTGTCGGCGCTCCAACGACTCGGGGAGCACTGGGTGGATTTCCACGGGCCGAGCGAGCCGCGCCGTTTGCTGAAAGAAACGTGTCAGCGCGAACTTCTGGATCTGTTTGGGCGCGCCGAAAACATCCTCGCCGGTTACCAGGAAAAATTCCGGGCCTGGCGTGAACTCGTGCAGGAGCGGGAGCGCATCGCGAACGAGACAAAATTGTCCGGCGACCAGATCGAGTTTCTCGAAAATCAACTCGCGGCGATTGAGCAACTCGAGCTCACGGAGGAAGCCATCGAAGGGCTCGAACGCGATTTCGCGCGGATGAGCCGGGCGCAGGAATTGATTGAACTGACGCAAACGCTCGAAGCAGGACTGACCGGTGAAGACGGAGCGCAGCTGCGCGTTTCGATGCTGCTCCGGGAAGCACGGCAGCTGGAAACGATCGATGCGGCCAGCAAGCCGCTGGCTGATCGCCTCGCTTCGGTGTCGGTCGAACTCGGGGATCTCGCGGCGGAGTTTTCTGCGCTCAGCCAACAACTGCAGTTTGATCCGGAACAGGCCGAATCGCTCGCGACGCGGATGAACACGTGGCTCGATTTGAAACGTAAACACGGGGGCGTCTTGCCCACCGTGCTGAC
>DAITQE010000474.1:0-3875 GCA_036833235.1 Opitutus sp. | reverse complement strand
GGACACGGACGTAGCGCGGCGAGCGCGCAACCTACAGTTCAATCCGGAAATCGCTGAGTTTTCGCACAGTCTGCTCAGGCTTTTTTCACGATGTCGCGGGGCATGGTTTCCACGCTGGCGGGCGATGTGAGTTCTTTGGCGCCGCGCGCGCCAAGTTCGGCGAAGCGACGAGCGGACGGTAGCACGGATGTCTCGAACGAACCGACGGCGGCGTTGTAACCCTTCAGTGCGGTGTCCAGACTGCGACCGATTTTGTCCAGATTGTCGGCGAACGTCACCATGCGATCATATAACTGGCGGCCGAGCTGGCTGATTTCTTCTGCATTCTTGGAAACGGATTCCTGCCGCCAGCCGTACGCGGCAGCTTTCAGCAGCGCGATGAGCGTGGACGGCGTGGCGAGGAGCACCCGCTTCGCAATCGCGCGATCCATCAACGTGCTGTCTGCGTGTAATGCGGCGCCGAGAAATTGGTCGCCCGGCAGAAACAGCACTACGAACTCTGGTGCGGGCTGGAACTGTTCCCAATAATTTTTGGCGCCGAGTGCGTCGATGTGGCCGCGCACTTTCAACGCATGCTCCGACAGGCGCGTTAGGCGGACGGTCTCATCGGTGGCTTCGCTGGCAGCGCGGAACGCTTCGAGCGGAGTTTTTGCGTCCACCACGATCCGTTGCCCGCCAGGCAGCCGCACCACGAGATCCGCGCGCAGTCCGCCGGATGTTTCCTGTTCGCCAAAATCGCAGTAGCCAAGCATGTCGGCCATTTCCACCACGCGGCGCAGCTGAAGCTCGCCCCAACTTCCCGCGTAGGACGTCGAACGCAGAGCGGTGGACAGACGTGAAGCCTCGGACTGGAGTTGAAGTTGGGCGGTGTTAAGGGAACGCAGTTGCTCGGAGAGCGTGCCGTACGCCTCTTTTCGGGCGTTTTCGATGGCGCCGATCTTCGCATCCACTTGAAGCAATGATTCGCGGAGCGGTTTGACCAACGCGTCGATCGCGACTTGGCGCTTGTCGAGATCGCCGATGGATTGTTGCTGCAGTTTAGCAAACGTTTCACGGGCCAGTTCGAGGAACGACGAATTATTGCGGCTAAGCGCGTCCGCGGAGAGCGCCTTAAACTCGGTGATGAGGCGCGAATGAGCATCGGTCAGCGCGGATAACCGTTCGGCGTTTCCGGCGCGTTCCGCGGCGAGGGCATTTTCGACCTTCGATTTCTGCGTATCCAGCTCTACAATCCGTTGTCGCAGGCCTTCATTTTCAGCCGCCAGGATGCGCCCGCGTTCGATCAACGGAGCATGACGTGCGGCGAGGAAAAACCAGACTAGAATTGCGGACAAAATGGCCGCGGAAAGAGCGACGAGAAAAAGCACAGCTCGAGCTTCGTGTCTGGCGCGGGCAAATCAATCCCGGATGCGCTCCTTGACATGCCTGCGCGACACCTGCAAACACGCTATTGTTCAGAGGCGAACCCCATCGGTGTCTGCCGGACGGATTATTCGCTCTGTTCCATCTGCCGATGCTCACTGAAAACATCTCTGTACAGCCGACCATTGCGACCAAGCCGCTTGTTTTGGTCGTTGACGATGAATATGGACCGCGCGAGTCCATCGCTTTTACCCTGTCGTCGGAGTTCACGGTTGAGACCGCCGAACGTGCCGCGGAAGCGCTGGCGAAACTGAAGGCGAGAACGTTCTCCGTGATTGTGCTGGATATCCGGATGCCGGAGATGGACGGGATTCGAGCGCTCGAGGAGATCCGGAAAATCGATCCGCTGGTGTCCGTCGTGATGCTGACGGGTTACGGGACGCTACTGACGGCGCAACAGGCGATGGTGTCGGGTGCGAATCAGTATCTGCGGAAGCCGCCGGATATTGCAGAACTGATTGATGCGGTTCGCAAGCAGACGGAGACGACGCGGCTTCGTCGTCATCAGGCGAAGCTGGCGAATGAAGTTCGCGAAATGAATGCGGGTTTGAAGCGCGAAATCGAGCGCAACGAGCCGCAAATTTGGCAGGGACGCGCTTCGGTGGAACTGGTGCACGATTTGAACAACCCGCTGACGGTGGTCGTTGGATACGCTGCGCTGATGATCGAAGAAGCACGTGCGGTCGCGGCGCAAGACCCGGAGCGCGGGCGCCGGTTGAAAGAGTATGCCGGGATCGTCGAAAAAGCCGCGGAATACTGTCACCATTTATCCGAAAACTGGCGTCTCGCATCCAAGCAGGCGACGGAGTTCGGAAAGCTCGACGTCGTGCAGGTGCTGCAGGAGGTGAGGCACGTCGTGTTTTTTGGCGAAATTGCGGTGCAATTTGTGGGGCTGCCGGCGGCGACGATTCGCGGCTCGAAATTCGAGCTGATGCGGGTGTTTCAGAATGTCTTCAAGAACGCGTTGGAAGCCGGGGCGAAGCAATTAGTGGTATCAACGGTCAGAAATGGTGATCGGGTTGAGCTCGGAGTGACCGATAATGGTTCGGGTATGGATGCAGAACATGCGCGCAAGGCGCTCAAAGGTGGATTTAGTAACAAAGAAAACGGTACGGGACTCGGGCTGAGTATCTGCCGGCATTTGCTGGGCACGCATGGGGCTACGCTCGAGTTGAGTTCGACTCCGGGCAAAGGCACCACGGTGCGAATGGTATTCCCCGCGGCGGCTTGACCGCGAAATGAAGCGCCGGAGAGTCAAGATAACGGGCATCGGTCCGGTCACGCCCGCCGGGATCGGCCGGGAAGAGTTCTGGAAAGGGATCTTGGAGCCGGTCAGTCGGGTGCGGCCGTATACGTTGTTGGGTGATGAAAACGGGCCGCTCGTGGCAGCTTACCTCGGAGACTTCGATCCAAAAAGATACATCGAAGATCGGTCAAAAATACCCAATGGCGCAGGACGACATACGCTTTTTGCGATCGTTGGAGCGATGTTGGCGATTCGAGACGCAGGGATAACGATGCAGGAAATGCGGGCCCTGAGCTCCGCCATCGTGACTGGCTCAAGTCTGATGGATTTCGGCAGTATCGGCAGTACTATCGACGCAGTACATAAACGAGGGCCCCGTGCAGCACTCCCGCGTACGATTTATTCAATGGGAATTTCGAGTGTGCCGAGCGCGGTAAATCAGTGCCTTGGATTGACGTCTCGAACCATGGCGCTTTCCACCCAATGCAGCGCAGGACTGGATGCCATCGGCTATGCGGCTGACTTGGTGGCGAAGGGAGAGGTCGACATTGCCTTGTGTGGTGGCACCGACGCTCCATTGCGTCAGTTTCCAATGCTCGAATTTCGTGCGGCGAACTTAACGCCGGCCACGAACGAAATGGCTGGTAGAGTGTGTCGTCCGTTCGATCTTTGGCGAACCACTGGGATCGTCAGTGAAGGAGCCTGCCTGCTTGTGATTGAACCGGAATCCAGCCCACGGCCGGGCTACAGCTATATTGCAGGCTATGCCTTCGCCAACGACGAAGCAGACGACATGTGTGGCGGAATCGCGACCGCGAGTCGGATGGCGATGTCGGATGCGCGAATCAAACCGAGTGAGATCGACATGATCAGCGCGTGGGGCCCGGGACATAAGTTAATCGATGCCGCGGAAGCCCGGGCGATGGCCACAGTTTTTCAAGCCAAGCTAGCGAGTATTCCTGCTGTAGCGATTACGGGCGCACTCGGAACGGCACTTGGGGCGGCACCGGCAATACAGGTTGGGATGGCGGCATTGGCACAGCGTTTCGAAATAATTCCGCCGACAGTCAACTGGGATTATCCCGACCCAAGCTGCGCGTTGAACCTAAGCAATAAGCCCAGATATGTGTCGCACCACACGACGTTGATTAATTCCCATGGAGCCGGAGGCGTAAACGCCTGTTTGGGCCTACAGCGATGCTAACCA
>DAITQE010000473.1:0-3877 GCA_036833235.1 Opitutus sp. | reverse complement strand
CGACCACGGTGAACAGCAGCCATCGACTGGGTTTCAGGAGAACGGCCAGCGCGAGCAGGCCTTCGAAAAGTCCGACCAGCGACGTGGCCGTGGCACCTGGCAGGCCGATCATAGAGTACTGGGCGTTGAACATCGGCTTCTCCACGATGGCATTGAGGGCGCCGTGGCCGAGCAGCAAGAGCACGGTGGTGAGGCGCAGAATCCAGCCGATCAGCCGGAGGTGCGGTTCGTCGAGCGTGGCGCGGAATCGGTTGCCAAACCAGGCTTTCGTTCCGTGACCTTCGGCGAAAAGGAGTAGGAAGGTGAGCGGTACGCCGTAATTGCCGGCGCGCTCGATTGCTTCCCAGAAAGATTCGCCGGCGAGCGGACGCAGCAGCGCGGTCCAGAGTGTCCAGACAACCAGGTAGGCCACGACGGCGCGGTTTGGGTAGAACAGGAGCGTAACCGCCATCATCACGTCGAACACACCGACCCACGGCATCAAGGTAAGCGCGCGCTCAGGGCCGATGCCAACGACGCCGAAATAAGAAGTCCAGGAGGCGACGCTCGATATCCCCAGTGCACCGTGTCCAACCAAACAAGCCACAATGCCGATGCGCAAAATCCAAAACACGGCGGAGCTGCGGCTATCGTTATCGAACCGCGGGATGGAAGCGACGGACATGCGGGAGAAGTGGCGGAGTTGGCCCCAGTTATTTTGCGGGCAGAAGGGCGTGATCGATCGTCCAGTCGGCGATTTTCAAGCCGATCTTCTGGGCCTCGAGATTATCCGACATTGTGTGGATGCCTCCCCAGACGCGGCTCATGCCGACTTCGTAGCGCGCTGCCGACAGGCTCTTGAACGTGTGCACGGCACCGGGCAGGCCATCGGACGTGACGGAAAACTCGATGTCGTCGCGGCCGAAAAACCGCTCGAGCAGTCGTGAGGCAGCGGCGGAAAACGTGCTGTGCCCGGATGTGTAGGATGGGAATGGCGGCGATGGCATGTTGGGAATGAAATTGGGATCGGTCTCCGCGTGCGGATTCAACTTGGCGTTCAGCTCGCGCAGCGCGGTTTCGGGGCGCCACGTGTTGTAGTAATATTTGGTTTCCCAGCAGGAAATGCCGGCATCGGCCGTGGCGAAGTTGAGCAGGGCGAAGAGCCGCGCGGTGTCAGGAACGGAAAGATTATTCCGGCGGGCGAGATCCTGCGCGACGAGGTTCCAGTGGCCCGGAGGTGTGGACGTGCCGAGGTCGTCGGACCAGAAAGGCGTGCACATGGTCTGGTATTCCGTACGGTCGGCGTCGTCGCGGCGGCCCGTTTTTGCGACGAAGGCGAGTTCCTCGGCGTAGGCTTTTGAACCGAGAGATTCGGGCGGGGGCGCTCGGAACTGAGACGACGAGGTCATCACAAACGGTGTGACGTGGCCCCAGAACGGGAGCAGCGCCGGGCGGAATTGAGCGGGCGTTTCCCGCCATTTGCCGGGCTCATTGCTGGCGTAGTGGCCGGGGATGGGTTTGTCGTAGCCGGATTTCGCCAGCCACTCGAGGGCGCGGGCGGCGGCTTTTTTACCCCAGGCGATGCCGCCGGTTTTTGCCGGGCCGTCGGCGATTTCGGCGAGGGCTTTGTCGTAAGGCGCCTGGAAGTTGCGCGCGTTGCTCGTGGCGCTCCACAGAGCAATGAGGACGGTGTGCGCAGCCGAGGCGATGGCGGCGTCCATGTTGATTCCCGCGGGCGCAGGCTCGTTGACCAGCCAGCCCTGGTGCGTGCGAGTGATGCCGTTAACGGCATCGAAAATCGCGCCGTGGTAGGTGGCATAGAGCATTGCGGCCAGCGGTGGGGGATTGCGGGCGAGGCGGGTGGCATCGAGCGCCTGGTTGTTCCAATCGAGAACGGCATTTCCGCCGAACAACGTAGAACCGGACATCGCGACGAAGGAGGCGCAGAGCGTTAACAAACGGGGGATTTTCATGAGGGAAAGGAGACGCACAATCTCGAGCAGAAGCGCGACGCACTCAGGACGACACCGGCAGGAGCGCATGGGTGAAGACCCAGTCGCCAATCTTCGTGCCGACCTGTTTGTCGGCGGTGACATCGAACATCGTGTGGATGCCACCGGAGATGCGGCTCATGCCGACCTCTTCGGCAGCGTCAGAGAACTTGTGATACGTGCGGACGGCGCCGGGCAGCCCGTCGGATGTGGTGGAGAATACGACAGCGTCGCTGCCGAAGTAGAGTGCGAGCACGCGGGTGGCGGCCGCGGTGAATGTCATGAGATCAGAACCGGCGGGGGCTTTTTCGGTGACGAGCCACGGCTGCCACTGGGCCGCGATGCCGTTCACGGCGTCGGCGATCGCGCCATGGAAAGTGCCGAGGTGGAGGGCGATGACGGGAGGTGCCTGGCGGGCCAGGCGGGTGACGTTGAGTGCCTGTTCGTTCCAGTCGAGCACCGGATTGCCAAACGTTAAGGACGCGTCGAGCGTCAGCAAAGCGCAGGCAGAAGCGATGAATCGGGGGAGGTTCATGGAGGGCGATCCGAAAAGGGGGGGCGGAGCGCGAGGGACGACGGGAAAATGCTGTCGCAGCCGTCGGTGAGAAGTCTTTAGGGGCGAAACGCCAGGAACTGGGGGCGGATTGCGGCAGCGAGGGGAGGCCAAACGGTGTTTTGCGCGAATCCAGCCAGTTGCCGCGGTTAAATTGTCCGCGAAATCGGCCGTAGTTCAGTTATCGAGTCTCCCGCGCACGCCGCAGCGACGGCTCGCTTGACCGTTGGTTTACTCCTTCGGCAGATCCGCTGATCGGCTCGGCAACGGTTCGGGTTCGCTTCGGGCAGGCTTCGGGCGCCGCCCGGCGAGACCGTGGCTCTCCCGGCGCAAACCCGAAGCGCGCCCGAAGCGCTTAAGCTAAAGGTGGACGCCTGAGCTAAAGGGGTCGTTCTCGCCGGGATGAGAGTACGAGAGCGATTGGACATCGGACAAACCAGCCTGATGCCACACTTGAACAATAAAAAGCAAATGGCCCCGGGAGTGCCTAAGCTCGCCGGGGCCATTAATACTGACGTAACCCTAGGCGAGAACGTGATGAGTTTAACCTTCGGAGAAAACTATTCTGGGGCCAATCGCAGAAACTTCGTGGTGAATTGCTGTCACTTTTGGCGGGCGAGGTTTTTGCCGGACCAGAAGTTTTCTCGGTGCGGGTTGCGAATTTGCGTTCGAAAGTAAGGATCCGCGGGGCAAGCCTCGCGGCATTGCAAAAACCGATGTTTGTGGTTCGGGGAGCGCACGCGTCTCGCGTGCTGTTCTCGGCGTCTCGCCGAGAGCCGCTCGGAGGTCTCGGGCGGGGACGCCCAAGCCAACACGCGGGACGCGTGTGCTCCCCGGACCAACGTCAACCAAGCCGAAGCGAGCTTCGGGGAATCGGACCCAGAGAAATTGAACCGAGGCCGTTTGCCGCGGCGTCGTCTGGTCACTCCGCGGCGAACCGCTCGAGTTGGCCGCGGTAGCTGCGACTGAGCGGAATCCGAGTTCCGTCGCGCAAGACGACCGTGTAATCGCCGTGAAACGTTGGCTGCAATTCCTTCACCTGCTCGAGGCGCACGAGAGCGGAGCGGTTGACGCGCGCAAATTCCTTTGCGCCCAAACGCTCCTCGAGCGCGGACAGCGTTTCGCGGAGGATCAATCGCGGCGCGTCCGTGAGGTGCAGCAGCACGTAATTATCGGCGGCTTCGACCCACACGATATCCTCTGGCCGGAGAAACACGACGCGGCCATCCGTCTTGAACGCGAGACGGCCTGGCTTCTTCGGGACAGGCGCGGCGTCGGCGAGCAAGTTTTCGAGACGCGCATTGAGATCGCCGGCGCGCTTTGCCCGGACGTGATCGCTGGCCCGCTTCAGCGC
>DAITQE010000472.1:0-3881 GCA_036833235.1 Opitutus sp. | reverse complement strand
AACGGGCGAAGGACGGTCATCCCGCGCCGTTTGCGTTGCGTTACGTGGAGATCGGGAACGAAGACGGCTTCGACGCGGCGAACACCTACGATGCGCGTTTCACGCAGTACTTCGACGCGATCAAGGCGAAGTATCCAACACTACAATGCATCTCGACGATCGCTGATCACGATCAGGGCAAGCGGGTTCACAGCCGGCGCCCCGACCTGTGCGACGAGCATTACTACAACGGCCTCGAAGGCTTCCTGCACATGGGCCAGGGCTACTACGACAACTACGACCGGAACGGCCCGAAGGTCTTTGTGGGCGAGTGGGCGACCTTCGACACCGACTTTCCGCCGTGGGACAATCGCTCCTTCGACGAGCCGCCGACGCCGCCGATGAAGTCGGCGCTGGGCGATGCTGCCTTCATGGCGTCAATGGAGCGCAACTCCGACATCGTCGTGATGCATTGCTACGCGCCGCTGTTCGTAAACGTGAATCCTGGCGCCCGCCAATGGCGGCCCGACCTGATCGGCTACGATGCTCTGCGGTCGTTCGGCTCGCCGAGCTACTACGCTTTCAAAATGTTCAGCACGCACCTCGGTGATGAGATCCTGAAGATTACGGATACGGACACTGCGGTGCTAGCGTCGGCAACGCGTGTCGCCTCGACCGGTGAAATCTTCCTGAAACTGGTCAATCCGAAATCGAATCCGGAAACAATTGAGATCAACTTACCCGGGGCACCGACGCTCGCGCCGACGGCCACCGCGGTCGTCTTGTCGGCGGCTTCGGCCAACGCCACAAATTCAATCGATGCGCCGAGCAAAGTAGTGCCGACCACGACAATCGTTTCAGGCGTGAAGTCCGGCTTCAGCTACACGGTGCCTGCGAATGGCATCGTCGTGCTCACCGTGAAGCCGGAATCTCGTTAGTTCCAACTGCGCTTTGCCCCATAATCCTACGAAGCAGGCTCGATTGGATTCTTCGACAACAGACCGGGTCCCTTGACTCTCGGGCACCTGCTCACGGCATTGTCCGTCGCTCGGGCACGTCCCAGCAATAGACCCCGGACGACGGGGTTGTCACCGCCCGCGACGGGAAGCAATCGGTAGGAGGACGGTGAGGGGCGATCTTGCATGGCTTTTTCGGGGTGGGGCGACAAATGTTAGGCCTTTGGGATATCACCACGGCGCGTCTGCGCCCATGGATGCCATCCCAAAAAACCTTGGCGAAATCCCCAAGCCCGAACATGGCGAGGCCTATTACGGGTGAACC
The DNA here is from genome assembly GCA_036833235.1 of Opitutus sp. Classification (GTDB taxonomy): domain Bacteria; phylum Verrucomicrobiota; class Verrucomicrobiia; order Opitutales; family Opitutaceae; genus Opitutus. The sequence continues at coordinate 2,621 of DAITQE010000472.1, read as the reverse complement.
AGTAGCGGATACGAATGAGGGCGCACGCTCTGCCCGCTGCGCGCGCGAACGTGCACCGCAGCGTCGCGCTAGGTGTCGCAATCCATGGATACACGCGCTTAATCGTCGGTCAGGTCCGTCATCGGGTTCGCACGATGATCTTCGCCGCTTTCAGGCCGTCGCCCTCCGCTTTGAGCGTGATCTGTCCGGGACCGCCTTGTGGCCGGAGAATGGCCAGGCAATGACCCTCGTAGGTTTTGCGAACCGGCACGCGGAAACTGGATACGTCGTTCGGTGCGGCGCTGCCGGTCGCGGCCAGTTCGCCCGCGCCCGTGACGGTGAAATGGATCGGAATTGCGGCGTTAGGAACGACCATGCCGTGCCGATCAACGACTTCGACCGTGACGTAGGAGAGGTCGTTGCGGTCGGCGCGAATCGTGGAACGGTGGCGGTGAGCCGGACTTCCACGGGTTCGTCGGCAGTGCGAAGACTGGCGCTGGTAACCTGCTTGCCGCCGATCAAACCCACCGCGCGGAGCTCGCCCGGCTGGTAAGGCACGTCGAACTTGGCCGCCAGCTTGGTCGCGGCGGAAACGGGCTTTTCGCCGATCACTTTGCCGTTCAACTCGAGGCGAACGCTGTCGCAACGCGAATAAACGGCGACCTGCAACGGCTTTCCTTCCAGGCCCGCCCAATTCCAGCTCCGGGTTTCATCCGGCCAGCCCCAGCTGCTGACAAGTTCAGTGACGCCATCCGGCTGCGGCGCATGCACGGCCATTTCGATTTGGCTTCGACCCCACACCACGTCGCGGTAGTACGACTGCGGCTTCTTGAAACCGCACACGTCGATGTCGCCGCACCAGGCGTTATACCACGGCCACGGCTTCAGGAACGTGTCCTTCTCGCTGCTCGGCGTGGTGTGCCCGATACCGGATTCGCCGAAGTAGTCCATCGCGGTCCACACGAAGTCGCCGATGACGTAAGGATGCTTCTCCACGAGCGACCAGTAGTCGAAGAAGTCTTTTGGATACGATTCGGTCCCCATCATCACGCGCTGGGGTTGGCGCGCGTGGTCGGACTCGTATTTGTCCGGCAGATAGTTGTAGCCGCCGATGTCGAGGTGAAGGAACGCGATGTCGGAAAGCGTATCCCAATGGCGGATGACATTTCCCCAGTCCGAGCAGACTGCCTGGGTGATCGGGCGGGTTGAGTCGTGCGAGAGCACTGCCGCGCGCAGCATTTTGGCCGTTGCCTCGGCGCGGAACTGCTCCGGAATTTCATTGCCGATGGACCAGATCACGACGGAGGGATGGTTGCGGTCGCGCCGCACCATGGCGCCGATGTCGCGCCCGGCCCAATCCTTGAAATAAACGCTGTAGTCCTGCCCGTTCTTGCCAATCTCCCAGCAGTCGAACGCCTCGTCGATTACCAGCATACCCAGCCGGTCGCAGGCATCGAGAAACGCGGGCGACGGCGGATTGTGACTGGTGCGAATGGCGTTGAAGCCGTTCGCCTTCATCAACTCCACGCGGCGCTCTTCGGCGCGATCAATCGCCGCCGCCCCCAGCGGGCCGTTGTCGTGGTGCAAGCAACCGCCCTTGAGCTTGAGCATCCGGCCGTTGAGTCGGAAGCCGTTCTCGGCATCCACTTCGACCTTACGGATGCCAAAACGCGTCGAAGTCCTGTCCAGCACCTTGCCAGCCGCCGCGATTTCGATTGCCGCCGAATACAACTCCGGCGAATCCGGCGACCACAGTTTCGGCGAGCGCACTTCGATTGCCTGTTCCACCGTGCGGGTTTCGTTGGCGGAGAGACGCAACGGGCTCTTGGTCGCCTTGATTGTCTTCCCCTTGGAATCCACAACGCGCACGCGAACCGTCACGGCAGTCTCCGCACCAGAGGCGTTGCGAACCTTGCTGGTGATCTTCACGACGGCTCGCCCTGACGACACCTCGGGCGTCGTCACGAACACGCCCCAGGTCGGCACGTGAATCGGATTCGTGACGGTCAGCCAACAGTGGCGGTAAATCCCCGAACCGGAATACCAGCGGCTGTTCCTGCCCTCATTGCGGACGCGGACGGCGATCACGTTTTCCTCGCCTGCCGCTTTGAGATACGGCGTCAGATTGAACTCAAAACTCGTGTAGCCGTAGGGATGATTCCCGAGGTGGCGGCCATTGATCCACACGTCCGCGTTCATATAGACGCCGTCGAAGCGCACGGCGACGAGCTTGCCGCTCTCCGTCGGAGTCAGCGTGAAGTGCTTCCGATACCACCCGGTGCCACCAACTATATGTCCGGTGGACGCACCGCCTTCGCTTTGAGCGGTGTCGAATGGTCCGATGCGAACGGTCCTGATTCCGGCTTCGAAAATGCCGCCATTGCCGCTCTCATCGAACACGCGCACCGCGAGCACATCCGAGCCGTCGCCGCGCACGAGCGAAGCGGGCACGCGATAGCGCCGCTGCACATTCCAGGCCGAGCGGAAGTCCGGCGGAAACGATCCCGTGCCGCCGATGCGTTCGCCGTTCAGCCACGCTTCGTCCACATCATCAATGGCGCCGAGCAGGAGGTCGAAGTCCTTGCCTTGGCAATCGGCGGGAATCTCGACGCGCCGACGGCCGCGACGGTGCGCCGCATGAT
>DAITQE010000471.1:0-3890 GCA_036833235.1 Opitutus sp. | reverse complement strand
GCGTTTTATCGACGGCATTTTCCAGCGCCAAAGTTGAAACGCACACGACGCATCTATATTCCGCGTCGTGGCATGCGCGGCCTGACCAACGATGCGGAAGTCGAGGCGGAGTTACGCACGCTCGGCTTCGAGCCATTTGAGCCGGCGCACCAAACCGATTTGCATCTGAAGTTAGCGGACGTCTCGCATGTTGTCGGTGTCCACGGCGCCGGGATGGCCAACCTGGTGTTCTGTCAGCCGGGCACGCGGGTGTTGGAGTTGCTGCCGTCCGATTTGCGCAATCCTTACTACTACACGCTGTGCAATAGCGCTGACATGCCGTACGGCGTTATTCTCGGCAAGTCGACGAAGGAGCGACGGCGCGAAATCGACGTCCCGACGCAGTCGCCGTTCACGGTTCGAATCGATGAACTTAAAGCTGCGACAGCGGTTCTGTTAGGAAACGAAGTGCAGCATCAACGCGAAATCGCTGTGACGTCTTAAGATTGGGTTTTCCCCGCCATGTCGCTTTTCATCATCCGTCACGCGCATGCCGTCGATGCCGAGGAAGAGCCTACACGCCCACTGAGCAAACGGGGACGCAAGCAAGTCCGTCAAATGGCCGCGTTTTTGAAGAAGACCGACGCGTTGCGGGTCGACGAAATCTGGCACAGTCCGCTGGCGCGTTCGGTTGAGACCGCAAAATTGCTGGCAAAGCGCCTCGGCCTTCGAGCGAAGTTGGTCGAAGTCGATGGACTAAAAGGCGAAGATGATCCGTCGGTCGTTGCAGGCCGGCTAAAGAGCTATCGGCTGCCGCTCGCGATTGTTGGGCATGAACCGCATCTCAGTGCGTTCCTCTCGCTGCTCGTGGCCGGCGCACCGGAACCGAGGAAGTTTCTTCTGAAGAAATGTGCCGTCGTCGCTCTGGAGCCTGACGATGGTCAATGGGCCGTTCGCTGGCAGATCGCACCCGAGCTTTTGCCGGACAGCGATAAATGAATCGGCCCACGCGGTAATTTTTTTTTGTCGAGGTCGTCGGATTCCAAGAGCCGGTCGAGCGACCCGTTGGAGTTTCCAAAGTCTTGTCTACGTGCAAGGCACGCTCGGTAAGACCCACAAGGGAACTCGGCCATGAGGGCTTTTTCTGTGACGGAGCGTCGTGGCGTATTGAACTCCGATGTTGCCTCAAAAATGCCTTTTGGAATTCATGGTCGCGAGTTCAAACCCCGACCGCCTTTCTTAACAGTGTAACTTCCCCATCTCTTGTTGTTGCGAAATTCCTTGAGAGTGATGACGCATCCGAACGTTCGGTTTACGGTCTGGGTCGTCGTGGCGCTGGCGGCGGCGCTTGGGGTCTGCGGAATCTTATTCGTCCGCGAAGCGGGGCTGGTGGAACAAAGGTTGCGTGAACGCGAGATGGGGCGAACAGGATCGTTGGCTCAGCTCTTCCGCAGTGAACTGCGGCCTGCGGCAAATGATCTTCGCGCATTGGTCAGCGGCGAAGGGCTAAGTGCATTTCTGACGTCCGGCTCTCCCGCGGACCGCGAGCGGGCGACGCGACGGGCGGTTTTCTTCAGCCAGCAGCAACGGGGCTATGATCAAATCCGCTTCCTTGATGAAAGCGGCCAGGAAGTTATCCGCGTCGATCAGGGCGGTCGCGTGGTACCTGCAGACCAGCTCCAGAACGAAGCCGATCGCCCGTTTTTTAAAAAAACGCAGACGCTCGCTCCCGGACAGCTCTTCATTTCAGCGTACGAGTTGAATGTGGAAAACGGCCGTATCCAGGAACCACATAAACCCGTGCTGCATTTTGCCGTGCCGGTTTTTGATGGATCTGACCGGCGCCGTGGCGTGTATGTGATCACCTATCGCGGGGACGCGCTGATTTCGCGACTGCAGCAGGCAGCGCCGATATTTTCTCATCGGCTGCGGTTGCTGAACGGAAACGGCTATTGGATCAGAGGCGCCGCGCCGGAGGACGAATGGGGTTTCCTGCTGAATGGGCGCACGGATCGCACTCTGGCGCGGACCGACCCCGCGCTTTGGGCGCAGATCCTCAGAGAGCCCGTTGGCCAGGCCCGCTCTCGTAATGGATTTTTCACGTGGCATCGGATCGACCCGCGCGATTTCGCCGGCTCGGATGCGACCACGGCCGTGGCGGATGATGATTTTATTTTAGTCGGATCGGAAGTAAATGCGCAGGAATGGAGCGCGGTCTTTTCGAGTGTGCGCGAACTGTTCCTGATCATCACGCCTTGCTTAATCGGTCTCGTTGCAAGCAGCGTCTGGTTCTTCCGGACGCGCCAACGCGCTTTATCAGCGCTGCGCCGCAGCGAAGAAAACTTGGCTGTCACTGTCGAGTCGATCGGCGATGCCGTGCTCGCGACCGATCGCGCGGGTAACATTACCCGGATGAATCGGGTAGCCGAGCGACTCACCGGGTGGTCCCAAACTGAGGGGGTGGGGCGGCCGATTGCCGAGATTTTCCGGATTATCGACGAGGCAACCGGCGCCCTGGCGGTGATACCGGTGGAGGAGGTGCTTGCGACGGGCGAAACGCGCGGTCTATCCGGTCGTTGTGTGCTGATCGCGCGTGATGGCGTGGAGCGGCCGATTGCCGATAGCGCGGCGCCCATTCGCGATCGCAGTAATCATATTGTTGGCGTCGTGCTGGTTTTTCGCGATGTGACGGCGGAGCGGGCGTCGGAAATGAAACTGGCCAACGCGCTCGACGAGTTGGCGCGCGAGCGGAAAAGATTGCAGCGGGTGTTCGATTCCGTGCCGATCGGTATTTGTTTTGGCGTGACGCGGCCAGACGGCATGTACACCCGGCTGATCAATGACGCCCATCTCAGCATCTGCGGCATCACCCGGGCGCAAGCGAACGAGCGCGATATTTTCGTACGGCTCACTCACCCGGAAGATCGCGAGTACCAAAAGCCATTCACGGCGCAACTCGAAGCGGGACTGATCAATCACCACACGATGGACAAGCGTTATATCCGACCCGACGGCCGCGTCGTTTGGGTGATGCTCGCTTATCAGCGCGAAAAATACAGCGACGGCAGCTACGATGACTTGTCGATCGTGGTTGATATCACCGAGCGAAAACAGGTGGAGCAGCAGATCAACCGGCAGAACGCGCGGCTGCGGGCGTTGTTCGAATCGCTCCCGGGGCTCTATCTCGTGCTCAAGCCCAACCTTGAAATCGTGACGGCGACTGACGCGTACCTGCAGGCGGTGATGACCACGCGCGAGGCGATCATCGGACGCGCTCTTTTCGATGTTTTCCCCGACAATCCTGATGATCCCGCGGCTACCGGTGTCGCCAATTTGAAAAGTTCCGTGGAGCGGGTGCGGCAGTCCCTTAAACCGGACACGATGGCGATTCAGAAGTATGACGTACGCCGGGCGGATGGCACGTTTGAGGAAAGGTTCTGGAGTCCGACGAATTCGCCGATGGTTGGAATGGACGGGGAGCTCGAGTACATCATTCACCGTGTCGAAGACGTGACGGAATTCGTCCGCCACAAACCCCGAAAAGCGACCGAGGGCGAAGGTGCGTTGCTCACGCGCATGGAGCAGATGGAAGCCGAAGTTTTCCAAAGCTCGCAGAAGGTGCAGGTCGCGAATGCTCAGTTGCGCAGCGCCATTGCCGAGCTGGAATCGTTTTCGTATTCTGTTTCCCATGACTTGCGGGCGCCGCTGCGTCACATCAATGGTTACGTCGAGATGCTGGCGCGTGAAGCGGGCGAACACTTGTCGGAGAAAGGCCGGCGTTATTTGAAGACCATCGCCGATGTGAGCTTTGAGATGGGCCAACTGATCGAAAATCTTTTGGAGTTTTCTCGGATGGGCCGGGTTGAAATGCGCGAAGGCACAGTCGATCTCGATACGCTCATCCGCGAGAC
>DAITQE010000470.1:0-3892 GCA_036833235.1 Opitutus sp. | reverse complement strand
TGTGAAGGCTTTCTCGCTTTTGATGCTAATCGCGTCCGCGTTCGCCTGTTCAGCGCCCGCGAGTGTCGATCGGGGAGCGCCGGAGGGAGAGCTCCATATCTCCGCCAATGGATTTGTGCTTAATTCCTCGGAGAGCACGCGGGTGGGCGTAATCTTCCACCGCGGTAACACGACCTACGAAAAAAACGGATCTCACTATGTATGGCCTGAAGATGTCGCTATCCGCTGGCGCAGTTCAAATCAGACGGCGGCGGAAATTGACTCCGACGGGCTGCTCAGTGCGACGAACTCTGCAATTGCCACAGTCTACGTCTCGGCCTTCGGCCTATCGGACTCCGCAACGGTCCGCACTGCGCCTGGCGAAGAGCCAACACTAGCGGAGTCGCTCGCTCTCGGCGCTACCCATGCTTGCCTGTTAGAAAAGGGGTTCGTTTCATGTTGGGGGTCGAATTGGAATGGCCAGCTCGGCCAAGGCGTGAATGTGCCCTACACCGCTACAGTCTCACCCACGCCAATAAAGTTTTCAGCACAAGCCACGAGCGTTGTTTCCGGCGGAGACTACTCCTGTCTCCTAGATGAAACAGGCACCGCATTCTGCTGGGGGTCGTTTGGCCCCGCGGCCCCATCGACAACCGCTACCGCAAACACGCCAAGTCCAATTTCGCAGCCGGCTCCTTTCGTCAGCGTAACAATAGGCGGAACTCACGCCTGTGGTTTGGGAAATAGCGGCAAAGCTTACTGTTGGGGAAGCAATACGTATGGGGAGCTAGGCGTTGGGACACCAGGAAACCCGTCGCAATCGGCTCAAGAAGTCCTGGTTGGTGGATCCCTTGGGTTTGCTGCAATCGCAGCAGGGGTGAGACATACGTGCGCGCTCGATACTGGCGGAGCCGCATGGTGCTGGGGTGACAATGAGTTTGGGCAACTTGGGTCAGGCACAAACACGGCGAGTCCTGTACCGGTGCTTGTCGGCGGCGGGGTACGTTTCGTTTCGATTGCCTCGGGCCTGTTCCATGTCTGCGGCATTGATCCTGGTCGAGTAGCGTACTGTTGGGGGAGAAATTCTTCGGGCGAGGTTGGCTCAGGTTCAAATCAGAGCACCGTATTGATTCCAACAATTGTTAGCGGTGGCCTCAGTTGGGGATCTATCAGCCCTGGAGGCGAGCATACCTGCGGCGTAACAGTCGACAACATTGGCTATTGTTGGGGATTGAACGACAAAGGCCAGCTGGGCAACAGCACGAACGGCCCCGCCTCTCCTCCTAGCGGGTTCGATACGTACCAAGCCAACCGGCCAGTGCCAGTGCAGGGCAATTTGGCATTTCGGGTCATTGAAGCAGGCGATGAGAAGACTTCATGTGGGGTTTCGACTATTGGCGAGGCTTACTGCTGGGGGTGGGACAATCAGGGCCAGCTGGGCATTGGGCGCATTCTTTTCGAGCGGGCATACGACACACACAGCCCTGTTCCCGTAACGACGACTCCGACCAGAGTGCGGCATAACCAGTAAAGGGGCCTGCTATAAAAAAACTGGCGCCACCTGATCGAATCCGGAATTCAACAGTGCGGCCCCAACCCGCTCCCGGCGGCATCTACTTCGACGATCACATCATAAGCATCGATGCCGACCAGCGCGGCTGAACGAACGGCGGCGAGCATCCATCATCTAATGCTCAACCGCCGTCGAGAGAGAAACCGTTCTGAGCCGCGCAGCATCGCCGCCGCGCAGCGACAACTACCAGATCTGCGGGACCGTCGAAGGCGCGCGCACCATCGGATCGCCGGGCTTGCAATTGAAGGCCTTCGCAAACGCCGGTATGTTGGACACTGGCCCGTTCGTGCGCCACACCGCCGGCGCGTGTGGATCGACAGTCACGCGGGTCTTCAGCTGTTCCGGACGCGTGTGCTCCCGCCACGATTGCGCGTAGGCGATGAAGAAGCGCTGCTCCGGCGTGTAACCGGCGAACGTCGTCCGCTGGCCGCTCCTCGCGAGTGCCCGCTCGAGCGCATCGTACGCCGTCAGGAGTCCACCGTAGTCCGCGATGTTCTCGCCAAGCGTCAGCTCGCCATTCACGTGAAGTGTGTCGACCTGGACGTATCCCGCGAATTGATCGACGACGCGCTTCGCCTGTTCGTTGAAGCGCACCGAGTCCGACGCCGCCCACCAGTCGCGCAGATTTCCCTCTGCGTCGTAGTGACGCCCTTCGTCGTCGAAGCCGTGCGTCAGCTCGTGACCGGCCCAGCTGCCTCCGAGCGAACCGTAATTCGCCGCCATGTCGCCGGATGCGTCGAACGTCTGCGGCAGCAGCGCGCCCGCCGGAAAAACCATTTCATTAACCGACGGATTATAGTAGGCGTTGACGGTAGGCACGGTCATCCCCCACTCGGTCTTGTCGACTGCCTTTCCGGGACGGTTGATCGTGCGCCGCCACTCGAACGCATTGGCGCGGAACACGTTCGGCGCGAACGCACCATCTTCCACTTCCAGTGTGCGGTAATCCCGCCATTTGTCCGGATACCCGACCTTCTCGTTCATTCGCGCGAGCTTGCTGAGCGCGTAACGTCGCGTCGAGTCGGACATCCAGGAGAGCGCGAGTAGCCGATCGTGGAAAGATGTGCGGATGTCGTCGATCACCTGCTTGGCCTGGGCCTTCGCTTGGGGCGAGAAGGTTCTGGCGACGTACGCCTGCCCGAGCGCCTCGCCAAGCTGCCCGTCCGTTACGCGCAGACACCTTTTCCACCTCGGCAGCATTTCCTTCGCTCCGCTATAGAGCGAGCGGTAGGCGAAGTCCTCCTTTGCGAAGTCGGAGCTGAGCCATGGAGCGGCGCTGCCCAGCACGTGATACCGGAGATATGCGCGCCAATCCTCGAGTGGTGCGGAAGCAACCAGCTCACCGGCTCGTCGTAGAAAAATCGGCTGCGATACGTTGACGAACTTGATCGGCTGCGTCATCCCCGCCGCGCGAAAATAGACCGGCCAGTTGATTGGTCCGGACAGCTGCTGCAAATCGGCAATGGATGTCTTGTGATAAATCGCATTCGGATCGCGTCGCTCCACCCGCGTCATCGACGCCTTCGCCAGCTCCGTTTCCAGCGCCATGATCCGTCGCGCGTCGCCGGCCGCGGCTTGGGCCGGCTCTCCGGCAAATGCCAGCGTCTTCGCGACGTGCGCCATGTATTTCTGCCGCAGCGAGTCGGAAGCCGGGTCCGTCTTCGTGTAGTAATCGCGGTCAGGCATCCCGAGACCAGCCTGACTTATCCAGGCGATGTAGTGGTCGGCGTCCTTGGGATCGGCGTTGGGGGAGAAGTCGAACAGCACGTTGCTGCCATTTTTCTGGAGCGACGCGATCTCACGAATGAGCTGCGGGCGAGTGCTCACCACGTTGATCGCGGCGAGGGCTGGTTTGAGCGGAGACACCCCTTCGCGCTCTGCGCGCGCCGAGTCCATGCAGCTGGCATAGTATCGGCCCAGCTTGGCATCCGTGCTGCTCGCGGGTTTCGTGCGGCGCGCCGCCATCGCGTCCTCGAGCACCGATCTTACGACCAATTCGTTGGCGTCGGTCATCTCCTTCGAAACGCCCGACGTCGAGAACGCGGCTGGAATCGTGTCGTGCTTGATCCACGCGCCATTCGCAAACGCGAAGAAATCCTGGCAGGCGCTCACACTGGTGTCGATATAGGCAGGATCGAAAACCTTGAGGCGCGCCGGAATCGGCACTGCCGCAGCAGTCATTGACTGTTGTGCGGAGAGTGAAGGACCCGCGAGGATCCCCGCGAGCAAACCGGAAAGTAGTGCACGCTTGATCGGCATTGTTGATTGGTGAGAGTTGGTTCGAAGAGACTCGAGAGCAAAATGACACCGGTATTTAGACATCACAAGCGCCCGTGACGA
>DAITQE010000469.1:0-3892 GCA_036833235.1 Opitutus sp. | reverse complement strand
GGAACATGTCGACATCGATATCGCGCCAAAAAAACAGCGAGCAGTGCGCCTTGAACGCGGCGAAGCCGCAGAGCAGTCCGTGATAATCAAAAAACGGCGCACCCCACTTAATGGTTTCCTCCGCTTGAGGACATCCCTGGTGAATCAGTTTGCGGAGATGCTTTAGAATCGGCCGGGCGAACTCAGCCGCCTCGGCAATGTAGGAATCAACCCGGAGATCTTTCGTGGCCATGAGGGAGTGTGGAGGATTGGCGCGGAAGCGTAGAAATCGCCTGATTCCACGCAAGCTACGAAGAGAATTCCCTCTCAACCGAGTGACTCTGAACGCACGCCCACGGTTTTCCGGTATGGTTTCGCAATTGTAGACTGCCAGCTTGCTGGCACGGTTCGAGCGCGAGCAAGCTCGGGGCACAGCGCGCTTTTCCTGGTGCAGCACTCATTTTCTCCTCAGGTCCTGGCTCCGGCGCCCATCGCGGATGTGCCTTCGCCGAAAATCGAAGTCGTGTATGAAATCGACGCCCGCGTACAGGAAGCGGTCGGCGATGGTGCGCTCGGCCAGGGAGAAAAAGTGAAGGCGTTGGAGGCCTATCGCAAAAGCGCCGATCATTACGAGAAGGCTCTCGCTGAATGCCAGCGCGTCGTGGGTCTCTACGACACAGCATTGACGGAGGCGAAGGCGGGCCGAAAAAGTCGGCTGATCACCACGATTGCCGCGAATGTCGTTGGAGGAGGATTGGCCGCTGCGACGGGTGTGGGCTTTGTGGCCGTTCCGAAGCGGGTCAAAGAGAATCCTATTGATGAATACGCCGAGGCGCTTGCTCAAAACCAGCTTATGTTGAGTGTCGTTTCCGCCGATCGGACGAATCTCGCCGCCAAGCTCCACTCCCTCGAAATCGATCCGGCGCCAGCGACCTCCGCGCCAAAGACGCCGGTGCCAGCAGTGATTGCGACCATTCCTGCTGGGCAGTAGCGGCGAGCTCCGCGGTTGGCGCTCGACGCGCGCGAAGGCAATACTTACGGCGAGCAGGAATTCCTCCGCGTCGCGGACGCTGCGTTCGCGATACCAAGCCGTGGCTTCGGCGACATCGGTTCGAGGCTCTGGTGTGACGATGACCTTGGCCGTCACAGGCCCGAGTTTTTGGCGAATAGAGTAGGCTGCGAGCTTGCTCGCGCTCCGACTTCGAACCCCGGAACGTTGGCCACAAAAAGGCGCAAAAAATATTCTGGCTTCGATTCAGCTCCCCCATGCACCCATAGGCGCGATGGGACGAGGTAGGGCCCGACCTCCGGGCGGGCTGCCGTGCGGAGAACGCGAGATTTGGGAAAGGCGAGCGAGAAGACGGATTGGCGATCCAAGTAATCCGTGCTCAAGGCTCGTTCGCCGGCATTTCCTTCCGTATCTCCCTCTCTCGCGTTCTCCCGAGTTTCACGTTCTTCTCTCAGCTGGCCCCTTTTTGCCACGCGCTCTTCCGCTCCGCGCCGTGAGCGACTATAAATCTTCCAAGAGTCTGCTGGGGCAACGTAACGCGCCCGCTACAATCTATTCCGGCCATTGCTCAGGAATTCGTAGATCCGCACGGTCTATCTCTGGATAAACGACGACCGCTGCGTACCGCGCGGGCGCGCAGGGATCACCCGCGCGTGTATCGTTTTCCACTTATGAACAAGCCAACCCATGAAGAAATCTCCCAACGCGCTCATCAACTCTGGGAGATCGGCCAACCCGCCGGAGCCGACGCCAATCAGAACTGGCTCGACGCCGAACGCGAGCTTACCGCTGAGGCCCCAAAATCGGCTGCAAGTGCTTCCCCTCCGACGCATCTCGTGGCCGCTCCGCTGAGTGAATCCGCGAGCAAGCACGCTGTTTCGGAACGCGACGTCCGCCAGAAAAAACAAGCGCGCGAGCCCATCGTCGCGACGCACACCGGACCCAAAGCAGCCACACCCGAATCAGGAAAACCGATCTGGAGCCAGCCTCACTCGAGCTGACGATTTCTCTTATGTGATGCCACTATAGCTGCCAGCGTTTTCGAATTTGGAACTCAGTACGGACTGGAACGGAAATTGCCCACGAAACCCACGGACGACACGGAAAACGATTGCAGATTTAACCACGTTTCCGAGCGGAGCGACATCAGCCAAAATACGAAATACACGAAAGGGCTTTGGATGTAGGACGGGATCTCCCGATCCCGCAGATCGTGCCGCATTCGCGAACAACCCGGCGCGTTGAGGGTAACGCGCCGTACCGTTGAACCACGAAGCAAGGTAAACATCGGCGGCACTTGCGGACGATCGGACGGTCGTAGGCTGAAGCTTCTAGCCGTTCCCCTTTTCCATGTGCTTCCGATTTGTTGGCGTGATGCTGATTGTTCCATTGCTTTCTCTCTGCGTTGTGACCGTCCGCGCGGCGGAGAAAAAGTCGGGGCCGCCGGCGCGAGTCGTCGACTGGCTGAAGGCACACGCTCTGCCGGTGGACACGGTTGAGGCCGGGCATGGTTTCAAGGATTTGGAGCCGCTCGCGGCGAAGCTTTCATCGGCCGAGGTCGTGGCTTTGGGTGAGGATACGCATGGTTCGCACGAGGTGTTTCAGATGAAACACCGGCTCATTGAATACCTTGTGAGCGAATTGGATTTTTCGCTGTTCGCGATCGAGGCGAATATGCCGGAGGCGCAGCGCCTCAACGACTACGTGCAGGGCGGCGAGGGTAATGCCGTGGCGCTCATCCGCGGAATGTATTTTTGGACGTGGAGCACCGAGGAGGTGCGCGGCCTGGTGGAATGGATGCGGATGTTCAACCTGGATCCTGCGCATCGTGCGGCGGGACGGCGCGTCGAGTTCACCGGTTTCGATATGCAGACGCCCGACGTGGCTGCGAAGATCGTGACCGATTTCGTCGCGCGGCACGATCCGACCTTTCTGGCGGAGATCGAAGCGGCGAAGAAAGCGGTCAGCTCAGCCTCACGAGGCGGTAATTTCGGCGCGGCTACGGGCTCGTTTCCGGTCGAGGTTGCGCGAGGAAAAAAGATCGTTTTTAGCGGCTGGATCAAAACCGACGGCCTGAACGGCTATGCCGGACTTTGGTGGCGCGCAGACACGACGGCGAAGACTGCAGCGGCGTTTGACAACATGCAGGGGCGCGGCGCGCGCGGGACCACCGACTGGCGGCGGTACGAACTCACCCTCGAAATTCCCGCGGAAACGACGAACATCAACTTCGGTCTGCTCATGCCAGGCAAGGGAACCGCGTGGTTCGACGATCTGCAGGTCACGATCGACGGTGTGCCGTTCGATCCGGCGGAGCAGTTTGGCTTTGATTTCGAAGGAAAGAAATTGACGGGTTTTCCGATCGTGAGTCGCGACAACTTCAAAGTTGAACTCATACCGGGTGGACACAGTGGCAAGCAGGCGCTGCAGATAAAAAGCGTCGTGGCTGAGACCGTGCCGGCTGAACAAGTGCTTGCAATGTGGACGGCGGCGGAGGCGAGGATCGCGTCCGCGGGCGAGGGCTTGTCGGTGGCCGTGACCGATCGGGAATGGGCGCGGCAGAATGCGCACATCGTCGTGCAGGGGCTCGAACTCAAGGTCGGTAAAATTTCACGCGATCGTGCGATGGCGGATAATGTGATGTGGCTGCGTGAGCAGAATCCCGGGCTGAAGATCGTGCTCTGGGCCCACAACGGTCACGTGGCGAAACGCGCGAACGCGATGGGAGGCGAGTTGAACAAGCGATTGGGAAAACGGCTGGTGGTATTTGGTTTTGCATCAGGGCGCGGTACGTATCGGTCTCGCTCGCGAGACGTGCCCGCGGTGGCGGAATTTCCGCTGACGGCGCCGATTGCGGACAGCGTTGAGGAGACGTGTGCGACCGCGGATTTGCCGCGATTCATT
>DAITQE010000468.1:0-3905 GCA_036833235.1 Opitutus sp. | reverse complement strand
AGTCAATCGCTCGCCGAGGGTGCCAGTGAGCAGGCTGCATCGATCGAGGAAACCAGCGCCTCGCTCGAAGAGATGTCCAGCATGACGAAGCGCAATGCCGAGGGTGCACAGCAGGCGAAAGAGGCCGCCAGTCAGGCGCGTGCCTCCGCTGATACCGGCGCCCGCCAGATGGAGGCTATGCAAATCGCGACAGGCGCGATCCAGGCCGCGAGCACCGGCATTTCCAAAATCCTGAAGACCATCGACGAAATTGCGTTTCAAACCAACATCCTCGCCCTCAACGCCGCTGTTGAAGCCGCCCGCGCCGGCGAGGCCGGTGCTGGTTTCGCCGTCGTCGCAGACGAAGTGCGTGCGCTCGCGCAGCGCTGCGCGGCCGCAGCAAAAGAGACTGCCGGCAAGATCGAGGACGCCGTCACCAAGAGCCAGCAGGGCGCGCAGATCAGTGGCGAGGTGGCGAAGAGCTTTGAGATCATTCAGCAGCAAATTCACCGGCTCGACTCGCTCGTCTCCGACATTGCCACCGCCTCCAGCGAGCAAAGTCAGGGCATCGGCCAGTTAACGAGCGCCGTTTCGCAAATGGACCAAGTCACGCAGACAAACGCCGCCAGCGCCGAAGAGACCGCTGCTGCCGCTGAAGAACTCAGCGCCCAGTCGGCCGTGATGCGTGAAAGCGTCGGCCAGCTGCTCAATCTTATTGGCAGCCATGCAGAATCGGCGGTCCTAGCGAATTTGAAATCGGATGACGAAGTTCAGCTTGGGAACCCCACCCTGCGCCAGCCAACCCGCCGCGCTCGCCCGTCAAACCAGGCCGCGCCGGCGCGGCCGAACGGCAGCCGTTCAACCACTCTCGGACAGACTCCCGATCGCCACGAAGATTTCTTCCGCTCGTCCTAGAAGCACACGGTTAGGTTCAGCTTCTTCGCTCCGAAACGCGTCTTCCATTGTCGTCCATCGCGGGAGCGGCGGGTCGCTGCGCTCCGCGCAGCGCTACGGGTTGCGCCTTGCCTACTGGCCCCGACTAGCGGAATCACTCCATCGCAGTGAACGAGGTGCGTTGTGGCGTGTCTGCTACAGAGGGCCTCGATCATAGCCGCCCCGCTTCCCGCCATGCTACCCCACCCGCCTTTGGGCGCGCACTATGCCACGTCCGAGGCCAAGCCAGCCTTCGTCGATCAACTTTTCAATGCGGGCGCACGGCACTACGACAGCGTAGTCGATTGGGGGTTTCTAAAGAGCGGAGCATCATACCGGCGTTGGGCCTTGCAGCGCCACGGTTTGCGGCGCGGCCATCAGTTGTTGGACGTCGCGTGTGGCACCGGACTGGTCGCCGCTGCCGCCGTGAAGATTCTCGGTTCGGCGGAAACGATCACCTGCCTCGATCCCAGTGAAGGCATGCTGGGAATCGCCAGGAAGAAACTTGCAGCTCGCTTTGTACTCGGTCGGGCGGAGCAACTGCCGTTTTCAGACGACTCCTTCGATTTTCTGACGATGGGTTATGCTTTACGGCACGTGATCACGCTCGACGAAGTTTTTCATGAATACCATCGCGTGCTGAAGCCAGGCGGGAAATTGCTCATCATGGAGGTCACTAAACCTTCCGGCCGGTTCGGCGCTTTTCTGTTCAAACTCTATTTTGGGAAAATCTACCCGTTCCTGACCCAGTTTTTCACTCACAGTCGCGACGCTCGCGAAATGATGACTTACTTTTGGGAGACGATGGACGCATTCGTGCCCCCGGCTTCGGTGCTCGAGACGCTGCGCGCCGCCGGGTTCGTCCAGGTCAAACGCGCGCGCCTGCTCGGTCTTTTCAGCGAATACTCCGCGGTCAAAGCCTGAACTTAAAGAATGTTATCCGATGCCTGACGCACCCCGTGCACTCGCTGTCGAATCTGTCCTACCGAGGATTGCCGCCGCCCAGAGCAGCGGTGCCACCCGGACTCGCAGGGTGGCAGGCCCGATCCTCTCTCTCCCGTTTCCGCAAGATCCCGGTGCCAGCCTGAGCTATGAGCTCCTGCGCCATACCGATCGCTGGTTTCCGGCCTTCGTATTCAATCGATTGATGCGGCTCGGGGCCTGGGTTGCGCTTTTCGTCATGCCCCGGGAGCACCGAAATTCCCGCGACTATCTCGCGACGGTGCTGGGCCGCGCTCCGCGGTTGACTGAGATCTGGCGGCATTTCTTCGCCTACACCCAAATGTTCGTTTTACGTCTGCGGCTGGCAGAAGGTCGGCCGCATCGCTGCCAGCCGCTGCCCTCGTGCGACGAATTGAAATCCGTCCTCACCTCCCGGCGACCCGCGCTGCTGGGCACCTTTCATTTCGGCAACTCCGATTTGATCGGCTTTCTTCTCAACAAATTCGGCGGCCACGTTCACATGATCCGGCTGCGAATGAAAAACTCCCGCGATACCCATCGCCTCGCAGATCGTTTCGGCAAGTCGGTCACGTTCATCTGGGTCAATGACACAAGCAATCTGCTGTTTGCCGTGAAACACGCCGCTCAGTCAGGCAGAGCGATCGCGCTAAAATGTGACCGGCCTGAGCACAGCTCAAAGGTGGAGGCGTTCAATTTTCTCGGCGAACGCCGTCTATTTCCATTCACCATCTATCATCTCGCAATCATGTTTAGACTGCCGGTGGCCTTTTGCATCGGTGTCCCGGCAGCGCTTGATGAATCGTTGTTATACGGCTCGCCCGTGTTTGAACCGGATGACGCGTCCAAAACTGAAAACCTCGAACGGGGGCGCATCCACTTTCAAGCAGTCCTGACGCAGTTGGAGACCTTGATCCGCGCCAATCCGTTTCTTTGGTTTAACTTCACTCCGCTTAACGCTGTGGCCAGAGTGGTTCCGCCGCGACCGCAGGAGCTTGATCAGAAGTTGCCAGCTCTGTTGTAGGAATCCGCCGCCAACCGCGACGAGAAATAAGGGATTCGGGAGGCGCGTTGACGGACCTTGTGATGTCCCGTGATGGGAGCTCTATTGCACGGGCTCAATGTGTGCCCAATTTTCAGCAGAAGAAGATGCCTTGTTCGAAAAGACCGGTGCCGCAGTGCTGAAGCGGCTGCGAAAGACGCGCAATCCAGCTGATTTCCTTTCGGTCCTGGCGAACGCTCACAAAGAATTCGATCGGGCTTTTGCCGCGGCGTCTATTGCCGCGCGAGAAACAGTCGCTTGCCGGGCGGGTTGTGACGCCTGCTGTCACGTGCCCGTGGGCGTGCAAGCTCACGAGGTGCTCATCGCGGCACATTACATTCAGCTTCACTTTTCACCGGCGGACCTCGAGGCGGTGATTGCACGCGCTGCGGCCCATCGCGCCGCATTCGCCGGCCGGAACAACATCGAGCGAACGGCCCTGAGAACGCCCTGCGTGCTCTTGCGCGACGGGAGTTGCTCGATTTACGAAGCACGGCCGGAGGCCTGCCGCTCGCATCACAGTAACAACGCCGCAGCCTGCCGCACCAATCTCGAACTCGGACGCGAGGAGATCGACGTCTATATCCCGGGAGTGCGCGGCCGGATGTTTGCGGTCATGCTGGCCATCGATCAAGCCGTGGCCGAAGCCGGATTCGACGGCCATGCGTACGACTTCGGTTCCGCGTTGCACGAGGCGCTGACGGATAGCCTGTGCGCCGTCCGTTGGATTCAGCGTCAGTCAGCATTTTCGGAATCCTGTCGTGAAGCATCGGATATGAACGATGGTGAAACCGGTGTGATGCACGCCGAGGGATACTTTCAGTAAGGATAATACTGAAGTCGCCAAACGTCTCTTGTCTCTTGGGAAACAGCAGACCAATACCCCGGGAACCGATCTCCTCGCGGAGGGTCGCTCGCATGGCATTCGCGACATCCGCCAGCGCAAACTGACGCCCTCGAAGATCTTATCCGGAACCATGCCTTCCACTGC
>DAITQE010000467.1:0-3906 GCA_036833235.1 Opitutus sp. | reverse complement strand
CGCGCGACTCGCCGAGCACGAGATCGCCGGACTCGGCTTCGGGACGGGCTTCACAAACTCATCCGGCGCCAGGTCGATGTTGAACGTTTGCGCGGACGAATGCGGACGCATTACGCTCGGTCCGTCGCTTCGCAACAAATACGGTGCGACCAGAAACAACAGCAAATGGACCAGCAGCACCCCCGCGAGGCCGATCAGGATCGATCGGGAGTCGGGATCATCCCACAAACGTGCCCACGTACGGCGTAGTGAGACGATGGGTGATGGCGAGGCGAGAGATTGGCTCATGAAGGACTGGCTGGACGTTAAGAGTCAGCGAGGAGACCCGCCTTCGTCAAAATTTGTTTCGTTACTTCCATCGGCAAGCCCATGATGTTGGAAAACGATCCATTCCAGCCGGCGACGATGAGCTCGCGGCCCTCTTGGATCCCGTAGGAACCCGCTTTGTCGAGCGGGTTTACGATTTTAAGGTAAGCATCGATCGTAGCGTCGTCGAACGGCAGAAACGTCACCTCACTCGTAACGCCTTCATCGATCCGCAGCTTCTGGCTCATCTGTCGCAAAGCGACTCCGGTGAAAACCGTATGCGTTCGCCCTGCCAGCCGACGCAGCATCGCACGCGCATCGGCGAGGTCACGTGGCTTGTTCAACACCGTTGCATCGAGCAACACCGTCGTGTCCGCGCCGAGCACGAACGCCCCAGGATGACGTTGCGCAACCCAGTCGGCCTTCAACGCGGCATTGTGGGCGACCATTGTCCGCGGATCCGCGTCTTCCGCTTCATGTTCCGTGACGTCCGCCACGACGACGTTGAACGCCAGCCCGAGCTGGCCGAGCAACTCGCGACGACGAGGCGACGCCGACGCAAGAATCAGCTCAGGGCTCTTACGACCGTTAACCTCGGGAATTTGCACATCGGACATCGCGCGAACGATCCGCGGCACGGTTCAAAGTTCAATATTCAATATGCGGTCTTTCTTTAGTGGCGCGCCCGGCTCTTCCCCTTCCGCCGTCCTTGCGAGTTGTCACGTCCCGGAAACCCGTCCACGGTGCGCCACTTCAACGCATGAGAATCGGCCTCGCCCAGCTCAACACCACAGTCGGCGATCTCGCCGGCAATCGACGCAAGATTCTCGAAGCCTACTCGGCGCTCGTCGCGCAAGGCGCCGAGTTCGTCGTTTTTCCCGAACTCGTGATCTGTGGCTATCCACCGCGCGATCTGCTATTCAAGCGTCGCTTCGTCAGCGATTGCGAAGAATCGCTCAATGAGACCGTTGCCGCGATCGGCGACGTGCCGGCGCTGATCGGTACGGTCCAACAAAATATCTCCGGCGCCGGCCGGCCGGCCTATAATGCCGCGGCGTTCTGCCATCGCGGTCGCATCGCGATGAGCGCGCACAAGTGCCTGCTGCCGACGTATGATGTTTTCGACGAAGACCGTTATTTTGAACCGGCGCCGCAACCGATCATCGTCGAACACGCGCGACAGCGGATTGGAATCACCATCTGCGAAGATATCTGGACGCATCCGATGATCAGCACGCGTCAACTCTACCGCGGCATCGATCCGGTCAAGCAACTCGCCGCGCAAAAATGCGATCTGATGGTCAACCTCTCGGCGAGTCCGTGGCATTACGACAAGGGCAATGTACGCGAAGCGCTCGTGGCCGACTCCGCGCGAGCGCTCGGCTGTCCGGTCGTTTACGTGAACGCGATTGGTGGTAACGACGAACTCATCTTCGATGGTCGCAGCATGGTTTGCGGCGCAAGTGGCCCCCTCCTCGCCGGGCTCGCGGCATTCTCCGAAGAACTCCGCGTCGTGGATTTGAACCCGAGTGATGCGATCATTCATCCCTCGTTCGCTCAAGACGAATGCAACGATACGTTTGAAGCGCTCGTGCTCGGCCTTCGCGATTACGCGCACAAGAGCGGATTCAAACGGGCTCTGATCGCACTCTCCGGCGGAATCGATTCCGCATTGGTGGCCGTGATCGCCACGCGCGCGCTCGGTGCAGAAAACGTCATCGGCGTTTCCCTGCCCTCGGAAATTTCCTCGCAGCATTCCCGCGATGATGCGCGCGTGCTGGCTCAAAATCTCAGCATTCGTTTCGAGACCGTACCAATAGCTGACGCGGTAGCTGCGACCGAAAAGAGTCTGCAGCCGCTGTTCGCTGGCCGGATTCGCGATGTCGCCGAGGAAAACATTCAGGCGCGTATCCGCGGCGTCGTTATGATGGCGTTGTCGAACAAGTTCGGATCGCTGCTGCTGACGACCGGCAATAAAAGTGAAATGGCCGTGGGCTATTGCACGTTATACGGCGACATGGCTGGCGGACTCGCCGTGATCTCGGACGTTTTCAAGATGCAGGTTTACGCGCTGTCCCGCTGGATCAATCGCGAGCGGGAAATTATTCCGCGGAGCACGATTGAGAAACCGCCTTCCGCCGAATTGCGGCCTGGGCAAGTCGATCAGGACAGCCTGCCGCCGTACGAGATGCTCGACGCCATTTTGAAAGGTTATGTCGAGGAAGGTCTTTCGCGCCGTGACCTTGTGGCGCAAGGTTTCGATCAGGCGATCGTCAACGACATCGTTCGGAAAGTGGACCTGAATGAATACAAGCGAAAGCAAGCCGCGCCCGGATTACGGATTACGCCACTAGCCTTCGGCGTCGGCCGCCGCATTCCGATCGTCCAAAAATACGTGAGCTGAATCGTGGCCCCAAAAATCCTTGGAATAGCTCTAATCGCGGCTGGGTTAGTGTTGCGCCACGGAGTCAGACGTGCGCGTCAGCGCGGCTATGTTGGCCCACGGCACCGGCGGGTGCATCGCGAGGTCGAACGTCTGAAGTTCAATCTCGTTCTCAGTTCACAATTCATGGGGGCGTTGATCTGTTTCGCCGGCGCGTTCTTGTGCCTCACGCATGGCACTATTCATCACTTTTGAGCGTCGCGCCCACGGAAGGTAATCGCGCGCAAGGCTGACTCGACCGAGCCCAGCCGTACGCCCGTGGTCTTTTGTTTTAGAATTGTATCTTGTAGGCTGCCAGCTTGCTGGCGCGATTGAAGCGCGAGCAAGCTCGCGGCCTACCACAGAACGGATTGCGACATCAAAACGAAAGACCGTGGGCGTGCGCCCGTTCTGTCTCACCTGCCCGTCGGCTGATGCGTGCGATGAGTGGGCCGCAGCGTCTTCAGCCTGACGTGATTTATTCGCGCAGATCCGCCTCATTCGAGGGGGAATCCATGCTCCGCCGTTTGGTGGCGGTGCGAACGGTATCAGGATCGCTTGAAGGCTGAATTTTATGTTTCCCTCATCAGTGCCCATCAGTGTTCATCAGTGGTTAAAAAAATCTCATGTCTGTCTCCGACTCCCTTTTCGCGCGCGCGCAGCAACTCATTCCCGGCGGCGTCAATTCTCCCGTGCGCGCGTTTCGCTCTGTCGGCGGCGCGCCGTTTTTCGTCAAGGCCGCCCGTGGTGCGACACTCATCACCGCCGACGATCGCGAACTCATTGATTTCGTATGCACGTGGGGACCTGCGATTCACGGCCATAATCACCCGCGCGTGAAAGCCGCCATCGCCACCGCCCTCGAAGCCGGCACCTCCTTCGGCACGCCCAATCCGTATGAGGTCGAGATGGCGGAGTTGATCGTTCGCTTTTTTTCCTCGATTCAAAAAGTTCGCATGTGCAACAGCGGCACTGAAGCGACCATGTCCGCCATTCGGCTCGCGCGCGGCTTCACCAAACGCGACAAGATCATCAAGTTCGCCGGCTGCTATCACGGTCATTCTGATTCGCTTTTGATCAAAGCAGGATCCGGTGCGCTTACCCACGGCCATCCTGACAGTGCCGGCGTTCCCGCTTCCTTCGCTCGCGAAACCGTGGTCGTCACTTACAACGATCGC
>DAITQE010000466.1:0-3907 GCA_036833235.1 Opitutus sp. | reverse complement strand
CCTCTCAGTCTAGTCGAGGCGTTGGAACCGACAGCACCGAACCCACAAGCGCGACCAACGTCCCGTGTGCTCTCGAGCGAACCTGGTCCTTTCACGTTCGAACCACCAAAAGCCACGCTGCTCAAACGCAGATGTTCACTGTTTCAGCGGCGCGGATTGTTTCGCATTATACGCACCCTTCGTCGGCAAAAAGATCGCGAGTTTTTCCACGACCGGCGTGGCCCACGCCGGCTCATTTCGGTTGTAGATCCAACTCACTCCGATCGCCATGACGGCGATCAGGACAGCGACCGCCGCGATCATTTTATTAACGTGAGCGAGTTTGCGAAGCACCAAAACGATCAGCACGATCGCGCCGATCACAATGCCGACCTTGATCCAGAATTCCGGCGGAATCTTCTGCAGTTTTTGAAGGGCGGTCGGTTGAGCCGCCGCGAGCGCGAGCATGGACATGTCAGCACGCATACCAGCCGCGCGCCCGGACACCAGCCAGATCCACGATACCTGGCGCAACCTCACCAAGAGTTTACGATCCGGAATGGCCGCAACAGTGTGGCGAATCGGCAAACCCAAACCTTCGAATCCTCAACCAAGATTGGCAGACTATCGCTTCGCGCGGTAACACCAATCGCGCCAGATTTCCAAACCATGGAATTCTGGCGCAGGGCAGCAGGATCAACGGCGGTGATAATCAACCAGTTCCATGAACGTGTCCTCTGTGGCTCAATGGTTTTGTGCTTGGAGGGTGTTACCGTGCCACTCCGCGCAGTCCCGCAGTCGGCCGAAAGGCTTGAACTTGCCCTACAGAAGAACGCGGAGGATCACCGACGGAAAGAGGCCGAGAACGACCAACAACGCCGCCGCGACGACCAAGATGAAGCTCACATCAACCGGAATGGAAATCCGACGGCATGTCACATCCCCCGGGGAAACCAGTGCCTGTTTCAGCACGACCAAGTAGTAGTAGAGCGCGACCGCACTGAGCCCGATCCCGAACAACGAGAGCCAGCCCATGGGCGAAGCAATTCCCCCCATTTGCAAAGCCGCTGCGAACACCGCGAATTTTCCAAAGAAACCCGCCAAGGGTGGAATTCCAGCAAGCGACAAAATGTAGATGAAAAGACAGCCTGCGAGCAGCGGCGACCGTTTGTACAACCCGGCGAGATCGGTAATTTTCTGGCATGAACCCGTCGCGCGTTCGACCACGCTGATGACGCCGAAAACACCGACCGTCGCCAAACCATACGTGATCGCATAGTACACGAGCGGCCCCGGGCCCGCGCCGCTTTTACCCGCCACCATCACACCGATTAGCATGATCCCCGCGTGTGAGATCGCCGAATACGCCAGAAGCCGGCGAACATTCGTCTGCGCGAGCGCCGCGAGATTTCCCAGCAAGAGCGACGCCGCTGACACCACCGCAATAACAGTCAGCCAGCCCGTGTTGTGAAGACTCGCTTCAACGACGCCGGCCGTTGAACCAAGTCCCGACCATAGCAGGCGGGTGAACACCACCACACCGGCAAGTTTCGACGCCGAGGCAATGAGCGCGGATGACGACGCCGGCGCGCCTTGATAGACGTCGGGCGCCCACAGGTGAAATGGCGCCGCAGCGGCTTTAAAGCCAAAGGCGACAACCACCATCACGAGGGCGACCGACAAGAGGGGGCCGCCGCTGCCTGTATTAAACGCGTTGGCAATCAGCCCCAACTCGATCGACCCCGTCAAACCGTAGATCAAGCTAAAGCCAAACAGCAGAAACGCCGAGGCCATGCCGCCAAACAGGAAATATTTTAATGCCGCCTCTGCCGATTCCGGGCGGGTTTTGTCGAACCCGGCCAGAACGTAAAGCGAGAGGCTCGCAAGTTCGATGCCTAGGAAAACCAGCAAGAGTTGTTGGGCCGCAGCCATGAGCGTGAAGCCCGCCATCGCAAAAAGGATGACGGCGACGTACTCTGACGGGTGACGTTGCCGCACCGCGCCGGGAAGCAGACCGAGTGTGAACAACCCAAGTGTCAGAATGCCGAGCCGTGTGATCAGCGCTAACGAGTCCAACATCAGGACACCACCAAACACCGGGCCATCCGTTCCGATGCGGTAGGCGTAATACGCGGCAAATACGATGCAAACCATGCCCAGCGAGACGGCGGCCCGCAGCCGCTCGTCGTGCGATCGGTCTTTGCCGCGCAAAAGATCAAAGCCGAGCACGCAGAGCGCGCCGAGCACGAGCGAGAATTCCGGCAGCAGCCCGCGGGCAAGTCCAACATAGTCAGGGTTCACCGCATTCCTCCCTTCAACGCCGCGTGAAACAGCGGCGAGCGCAGCGCTGGCTCGATCCAGGCAAGCAAAACATCGGGGCGAAGACCGATGTAAACTGTCGCGCTGAGCAACAGCAGCGCACCGGTTTTTTCCGGCCACGTGATGGGCGCGAAGTGGAACTCTTTAATCTCCACGCGTTCCACCTTGCCAAAAAATGCGAGCTGCATCACGCGAAGGGTAAATGCCGCCGCCACTAAAACGCCGACCGCGGCAGCCAGCGCCCACACCGGCGAGACTTTCCAGGTGCCGATCAGAATCGTGAGTTCCGCCGGGAAACCGCTGAAGCCCGGCATGCCCATCGACGCCAGTCCCGCGATCACGAACGTCACCGCGGCAAACGGCATTAACCGGAAAAGGGGCATGGCTTTCAGATCGGCGAGCCGCCGCGTATGCGTGCGCTCGTAAACCATTCGTCCAACCACGGCGAAGAGCAGTCCTGCAATCACACCGTGCGAAAACATCTGCAGCACCGCGCCGCTGACTGAGCGGACATTGGCCGCGGCGAGACCAAGAAGCACAAATCCCATGTGACTCACGCTCGAGTAAGCGATCGTGAATTTGAAGTCTTCCTGCACGAGCGCCACGAAACCGGCATAAAGAATTCCCGCGATCGCGAGCCACGCAATCGTCGGCTGCCAGAAAGCCAGCGCGGTTGGGAACAGCGGTATCGCGATGCGCAAACAACCGTACGCGCCGAGCTTCATCACGACACCCGCGAGCAACATCGACGCCGCGGTTGGTGCCGCGACGTGTCCCGTCGGCGCCCACGTGTGCAGTGGAAACATGCCGGCAAGCGTCGCAAAACCGACGAAGATCAGCGCAAAAACCACGAGTTGTTGCACGTGTGGCAGAGCCGCCGCCGCGTGCGCCAGATCACCAAGGCTGAAGCTGTGCGCTCCGCCCACCGCGTACGTCCACAGCAAACCGGCGAGCACCAGCGCACTGCCCGCAAACGAGTAGAGCGCCAGTTTCATTGCGCCGTACTCGCGGCGCGTAGAGCCCCAGTTCGCGATCAGGAAATATTTCGGGACAATCGCGACCTCGTAGAAAACAAAGAAAACAAACGCGTCCGCGCTGAGGAAAACCCCATACACGCCACCGATCAGCGCCAGATAGAGCGCAAAGAATTCGCCCGTGCGTTCCTCGATATTCCAGGAGAAAAGCACACCCGCCGTCGCCGCGAGTCCGGTCAGCACGAGCAAGGTCAGGCTGATGCCGTCCGCGGCGAGCTGATAGTGAATGCCAAGTTCCGGAATCCACACGATATCCGTGATCGTCTGCAATCCCGCCGTCGGCGTAAATGTCGTCGCTGCGAACAGCGTCACGCCCCAGCTGATGACCGCCGTCAGCAACGCGACGCTCCGCGCTACGGCAGCCGACCGCGCGCCCGTCCACAGAGCGAGAAGCGCACCGGCAAACGAAACGTAAATGGCGTAGGGCAACAGGTTCATCGCTGAAGGGACGGCCACCAGAATTCCGTGCTCGGAAATTGGCGGCTGTCTTGCCGAGTTGGGTCTTTTTGCGTCCAGTGGTTTTTCATGGCAGGGACGCGGACCACGCCGTGATGAGCGGGTTGATCAGTCTGACG
>DAITQE010000465.1:0-3908 GCA_036833235.1 Opitutus sp. | reverse complement strand
GGCTACCTTGGAGGAATCGGAGGCCGACTCGGTTTTCGCCGGGACGACGGTGACCGTGGCGCGCGGCGCTTTAAACTCGATTCCGGAGACTCTGGTTTGGTCGGCGGGAGAAAGCTTGGTGTAGGGCAAGAGCACACGAGAGCCGTCTGTTTTTTTGAATACAACGTAGTTGCCCTTGACGCCAAGGCACTCGGCCTGCATCGGCGATCCACTGGGGGTGGTCCACGTTTCGACGGCGGCGGTGAGGGTAAGTGGCAGGACGGTGGCGAGAAGGAGAAGATGAAGCGGGGAGGGCATGCGAGAAAACGCTGCGGAAAATAAGGCGTTTGGCGAGACTGAGAATATTGAATCCTTACGCCAACTCGAGGCGGCTTCGTGCATCGCGCCATAAATCCTCGGACGTTTACGAACCACGGGCTGGAAAGCCCGTGCCACGTGGCATGAGCTTTCCAGCCCATGTCAGAATACGTCACCGAACTTCCGGCCTGAACTACTTAGGGACAGCCGCCAGGCCAGCCGTCCCTGTCTGCGAGTTCACCCCTCTTCGATTTCGGCTTATTGCCTATGGCGAATCCATTGTCTGCGATTGCGCCGTGGCCGAGTTGGGTTCTCGTATCTGGACGGCGTCGTCTCCTGAATTTCCGATATGTCCGAGGTGACTTCTCTCACGGTCAATGGCATTGCCCTCACGTGTGAAGCGGCGGCGGAGCGGTCGCTGCTCAGCGTCCTGCGTGACGATCTCGCGCTCACCGGCACAAAGTACGGTTGCGGCGAAGGGCAGTGCGGTGCGTGCACCGTGCTTATCGATGGGGTACCCGTGCGCTCCTGCCTGACATCGGTTGGCAACGTCGGGCCACAAACGATTACGACGATCGAGGGTCTCGAGCGAGATGGACAACTCCATCCGCTGCAGGACGCGCTGCTGGAAGTCGGCGCGTTTCAATGTGCCTATTGCGCGTCGGGTATGATCATGTCGGGCGTGGCGTTGCTCGCGAAAAATGCCGCTCCCTCCGACGACGAGATTGTTCGTTTTATGAACGGCAATATCTGTCGGTGCGGCGGCTACGGTCGCATCATCGCGGCGATCAAGCTGGCGGCGACTGCGATGAAAGGCGTTGCGCGATGAAGGCGGAACGGAACAACGGACTCGTGGACGCCCCGGAGATCAGGCTTCCAATGAAAGTAGCGGAGGGGCCACTTCCGGGTGGACGGGTTTCCGGGCGGACGACACGGAGGTCGTCCCTCCACCGGTCGGATGATTCCGACACATCGGCGGACGACGGCGGGCTTTTCCCGGAGCAGTACGAGTTGCACGGCGCGCGACTGCCTCGCGTCGCCGTCAATCGGCGTGATTTTCTGAAGACGTTTGCGGGCGGACTGGCGGTGCTGTGGCTGTTCGATCTCGACGCGTTCGCCCAGGCGGAATCGGGTCGGCCGGGGCGTGCGCGTCGACGGCGTCCGGCAGAACTCGCGGCCTGGTTGCACATCGACGTGGATGGCAAGGTGAACGTTTTTACCGGCAAGGCGGAGGTGGGCCAAAACATCCGCACGTCGCTGACACAGGCGATCGCCGAGGAACTCCCAACACCGCTGGCGAACATCAAGATCGTAATGGCGGATACGTCGCTTGTGCCATGGGACGCCGGGACGTTTGGCAGTCGGACCACGCCGGATATGAACCGGCAGCTGCGTCGCGTGGCGGCGACCGCACGAGAAGCGCTTGTCGATCTTGCAGCGAAAAAATGGAGCGTGTCACGGGAAACGCTCACGGTCGCAAACGGGAAAATTCGTTGTGCGGCAGAGTCAGGCCACGAGCCCAACGAAATTGGTTTCGGAGAACTCACGCGGGGCGAGAAGCTGGTGGTCGATGTTTCCGGCGATATTGCGCTGAAGCCCGCGACCGCGTGGACGGTGGCTGGTACGTCGGTGCCGAAGGTGGACGGGCGCAGTTTCGTGACCGGCCGGCATATCTATACGCCGGATATGGTGAGCGCGGCTGCCGTGGCAAACCGGGCGGAGACGCCGCCGGTGGCGATGTCGATCGCCGGTTTGTTGCACGGGCGGGTGCTGCGAGCGCCGGCATTTGGGACAGCGCTGGTATCGCTCGACGCGAGCGCGGCGAAATCGCTGGCTGACGTCACGGTGGTGCACGACGGGGATTTCGTCGGCGTGACAGCGCCAACAGAGCATCAAGCGGCTCAGGCAGTGGCGATTTTGCGGGCGGAGTGGAAAACCTCGCCGCAGGTGTCCGAGCGCGAGTTGTTCGCTCATCTCAAATCGACGGCCGAAACGGGAAAAACTGGCTCGAAGAACGCGAGAAACGAGAGAGCAGAAACATTTGAGACGCCGGAGACGTCGGAAAAAAAGAACGGTGATGTCATGACAGGTTTACCGCACGAGCTACGGCAGACGTACACGGTCGCGTACATCGCACATGCGCCACTCGAGCCGCGCGCGGCGGTGGCGGAGTGGAAAAATGATCAGCTCACGGTGTGGACAGGATCACAGCGGCCGTTTGGCGTGCGGGAGGAACTCGCCGCGCTTTTTCGAATGCCGGAGGAACGTATTCGTGTGATTGTGCCGGATACGGGTTCGGGTTATGGCGGCAAGCACACGGGTGAAGCGGCCGTCGAAGCAGCAAGATTGGCCAAGGCAACCGGCCGGCCGGTGAAACTGGTGTGGACGAGGGAAGAGGAATTCACGTGGGCATACGTCCGGCCAGCGGGCGTGATCGAGATTCGCAGCGCGCTGGACGCGAGCGGAAAGATCACGCGCTGGGAGCATGACAACTACAATTCCGGGAATGCCGGCATCGGAGTGCTCTATGATGTGCCGGGAGCGACGACGGCATTTTACCGCGCGAACTCGCCGTTGCGCCAGGGGTCGTATCGCGCGCTCGCGGCCACGGCCAATAACTTCGCACGCGAGACACACATCGATGAACTCGCGCACAGTGTGCAGCAAGACCCGGTGGAATTCAGGTTGGAGAATTTGCGCGACGAACGAGCGCGCGCGGTGCTCGAGGCGGCGGCGAAGGCGTTTGGCTGGAGTCAAAACGTTCGCCGCGACGAACGTGAGGCAGGTCGCGGATTCGGGATGGCGATTGGTGCAGAAAAAGGCGGCTACCTCGCGACGTTTGTCGAGGTCTCAGTGGATCGCGCCAGCGGCAAGGTGTCGGTCCGCCGCGTGGTGCAATCGTTCGACTGCGGCGCGGTGGTGAATCCGGATCACCTGAAAAACCAGAATGAAGGGGCGATCGTGCAAGGGCTCGGCGGTGCGTTGTTTGAAGCGGTGCGGTTCGAGAATGGACGAATTTTGAATCCGCATTTCGCGCAGTACCGCGTGCCGCGTTTTAGCGACGTCCCGAAGATCGAAATCGTGCTGATCGATCGGAAAGATCTGGCGTCGGCCGGTGCTGGCGAAGCGCCGATCGTGGGAATTGCCCCGGCAATTGGGAACGCGATCTTCGACGCGGTGAGGGTGAGGTTGCGATCGCTGCCACTCGCGCCGAACGGAGTGAGCGTCAGACAAGACGTCCCAAGCCAATCTTGAACTCAGGAATAAGCGGAAACTGATTTCGCAAGACCTGAGGCGTGTGCTGGTGATTGGGAATGGAAAAAAGGCCGGTGTCTCGCGTCGTCAAAGGCACGTGCTCCTGTTTATTTGTTCGTGTGAGGATTCACAACAAAGCGCGAGAGCAGTGGCCAGGCCGAAGAGCAGCTAAAAAGAAAGCGGTGTCAGCGATGCGCCAAGGCCGGCGCACGACGTTTCGGTTTTTCGGCGAAGAACGCCTCGGTCGTGCGCCGCAGCAGTTCCTGCTGTTGCTCGAAGGTCAGCCCGCGCAGCTTGCGGCCGGTCTGCACGCGCCAGCGGCGGGGTTCCGCGACGGCATCAAAGGGTTTTTTTTT
>DAITQE010000464.1:0-3916 GCA_036833235.1 Opitutus sp. | reverse complement strand
ATTCGGATTTTGTCCGATCCGCGCGATAAGTCTCAGGCGAGGTGAAGTCGAAGTCCTTCTTCAGCTCTTCGAAAATCCAATTGATACGAGCAGTCGTCCGGTTCTCGTAAACCGAGAAAATATCGTACGCCGCATCGATGTTACCCAGCGCACTGATGTTCCAATAGATGTTTTTGCCGAACTGGTCGTTGAACGTCTTTTTGTCGGTATCGAGGAAAAAGAGGCGCTGGCCATCGAGGTCGCCCATGTAACTGGTGATGACCTGAGCGTAGTCCGCGTTGTGCACGGCATCACGATTGTAATGCGCTTGCTCCAACAGGTTGACCAGCGTGCGGGCCTCGGTTGAAAGGGTCGGGGAGGATGTGAATTTCCGGTCCGTGCGCGCGATGGCGGGAGAAAGTGTGCTGACGAGGAATGCGCCCAGCGCAATTGCACGGAATAGAGGGGAGCGAAAAGTCATTGAGTTAATAGTCTAGATAAGGGAAGGGGGCGAATGTTTCACGCAGATGCAACAATTCCATCGCGCAAGTGAGCGCGCGATTCCGTGCACAGGTGCGGTTAACGACGACTTAAAAGATCACGCGCCTCATCCAGCAGGCGTTTCTCATCAGCCGTTAGCGCGCCAAAGCCGTGGCTGTTGATTTTGTCCAGAATCCGATCGACTTCGGCGCGCAAGTCTTCGCGCCGGGTGAGATCGACCTGAA
Source organism: Opitutus sp. (assembly GCA_036833235.1). Classification (GTDB taxonomy): domain Bacteria; phylum Verrucomicrobiota; class Verrucomicrobiia; order Opitutales; family Opitutaceae; genus Opitutus. The sequence goes on along the minus strand of DAITQE010000464.1, from coordinate 3,212 downwards.
AAGTGGCGGGCTGGGCGGTTTTCGCTTTTTTCTTCAACCAATTTGGAAGCTCGACGTCGGCTGCCGAGCCCGCAAGCGACCAATTGGAAGAGTGAACATAGCGAAAATAAATCCAGCCTGCCAGCATGCCGCCCAAGTGCGCGGAGTGCGCAAAGGACGAGCCAAACGGAGACGCCGCGCCCAGTACTTCATAGAACGCGAACCCCAAAAGTTCGATGGCGACCAACGCGAACGCGACGTACTTGGGCTTCAGCGTAATTGGCAGAATGAAAAACAGCAGAAACGTCATCGGTTGGTTCGGATAGAAGCATGCGTACACTATGAATAACCCGACGACCCCAGCGGACGCCCCAATCACGGCGCCGCCGCCGAACCAGTGAGTTGCCAGCCACGCAGCTCCACCCGATGCCACCAGCGCCGCGTAAAGCCAGATGAACCGGCGCGAACCCAGCAGCGGTTCGAGCACCCGACCGATGAAATAAAGGCCCAAAAGATTGCTGATAATATGGAGGAAATTCGACGTTGAATGGACGAAGCTGTACGTGAACAGCGTCCAGATCTTCCCGGCCTTAATGTTATCGGGCGTCAAAACCAGCAGGTTGGCGAGGGTCCCCTCCGCATTGAACAAACGCCAGAGCACATGCTGGAGAACAAATACCGCTACGATGGCCGAAATCAGCCAAGTGAGAACGGTCGTCGAATTGCGCGGGTAATCGTCGCGCATGTAGGAGCGGTCGGACAGCATCGGTAGCAAACTAGGAACAGGGCGCCGCAAAGACAAGCCGGCAGCGGTATTTTTGCGGTAAATGAGGGCTGCTCCGTGCCCGCTTGACAGGATATTTAATTACTCTTTGTTCGCCGCAATTATGGCCAACAAAGCCGACAAATGGGCCCAGAACGCTCCGGGAAAATTCTACGTCGATCAGCAGTGCATCGACTGCGACCTCTGCCGCGAAACCGCCCCGGGGTTTTTCACCCGCCACGATGAGGGTGGTTATTCATTTGTGCACAAACAGCCGACGACCGAAGAGGAAATCGCTCAGTGCATGGAAGCGCTCGAGGGCTGCCCGGTCGAAGCGATCGGCAAAGACGGGGACGAGTAGGATCTGAACATTTTGTTTTTCGACGCCAACCCCGGCCGGTGCGCCGGGGTTTTCGTTGGCTGCATTGTTAAGCAATCAACAGCCAGCGCCTAACTGAGGCTTGTTTTTTGATTTGGGCCTGTTAGCCGTGGCCCGATGAAATCTTATCTCGCGATTGCCGCGGTCAGTTGGGGAACGATGCTGCAAGCGCAGCCAGCCAGCACGGTGCTCCCGGAAGTGACCATCTATTCGCCACGCGTGGCCAATCAGGCGCCGGTCGCGACATTTGCGATGCCGGTTTCCGCCCTGCGCTTCGAGCCACAGGTGGATATTCAGCCGCGGAACTTTGCCGAGGGTCAGGCAGACATCACAATTCGCGGAGGAATCTTTGAGAACTCCGGAATTAAAATCGGTGCGCTGACGTTATACGATCCTCAGACCGGTCACTATCTGGCGGAAATTCCGATAGCCCCTGCGATGCTCACCGCCCCAGCAATACTGACAGGCGCTGAAAATGCGTTCGGCGCACTCAATTCAACTGCTGGCACGGTCGACTACGCATGGCGACGCGTGCGTCCTGCCGGAGTTGCCTCGATCGGCGCGGGTGAGTACGGATTAGTTCAAGGGGAATTCTATCAAGCTTACACCGCCGACGCCCCGTCTCTTGGCGGTCAGTTGGGGACGGATGTGGCATGGGCGCACTCCGAGGCAAATGGCTCTATTCCGAACGGCGATCACGTGCTCAATCGCACCAACGCGCGAATCCAACTTGCTCGCGGTGAGACGCAGACGGATTTTTTCGTCGGCTATCAGGAGAAATTTTTCGGCTGGCCCAACCTGTACACGCCATTCAACTCCCCGGAGTCGGAAAATTTGAAGACGCTGTTGGTGGCGCTGAATCATCGTGCTGACTTCGGGAACGGCGACTTCGTGCAACTCGGCGCATATTACCGCCGAAACCGGGACGACTATGCGTTCAACCGTTTCGCTCCCGTCGGCCCGGTGCATCCGTTTAATCACACGACCTGGGTCGAGGGCGCGGCGCTCGAGGGCCGCCGCAATGCTGGCGAGGTCGCGGTCAATTTTCGTGGCGAGCTATTGGCAGACGAACTCCATTCCACGTCTCTGACGTTCGGTCCTTATCACACGCGCACGCTGGCCAAGTTTGCTGTCGTACCCGAGCGAACATGGAATCTGGAAGAAGGCGGTCAGCTCGTGGTGAAAGCTGGCGCAGCGTACGATGACTCCAATCGTACGAGTGGAGCGATCTCGCCGGTTTTCGAAATCGCGCGGGAGCGGGCGGCGGCGGCGGCTCAGCGGATTTACTTTAGCTACAGCGAAGCCACTCAATTGCCCACGTACACAGCGCTCGACTCGAGTCCCACGGCAGGTCTTTTCCGTGGTAATCCGAATCTCGGACGGCAAACGACGCATAATTTCGAACTAGGGACCAGTGGTACTCTGGCCGGTTGGAGCGGTCAGGCGGCCGCGTTCTACCGGCGGGACGACGCATTGGTGGATTGGACGTTTCGGCGTGGTGTAACGGCACGTTCCGCCAACCCGGTGGACATTGCCACGACCGGCATTGAAGCGGTCGCACGGCATTCCTCGCGCTTGTACGATATCGTTCTCGGTTACACGTGGCTGGCGAAGGATCCGGATTACCGGGGCGCCGCGGTGGATGCGAGTTTCTATGCACTCAACTATGCACGTCATCGGTTCACCGCAGCGTTGACGGTGCGAGTGACGTCAGAGTTAACGCTGCGGCTCGACAACGTCGCCCGGGTGCAGGCGGCGAATCTTTTGCGGACGGTCGGTGGCGACGACGCGCTGATCAGCTCGTTTGGCATCGGATATAAGCCAACTGCAATTCGTGGACTCGAACTCTCAGTTCAAGCGGACAATCTGTGGAATTCCGGCTTTCAAGATGTTCCTGCGGTGCCGGCCGCGCGACGGCAGATCTCGACGCGGCTGGCGTACGCATGGTGATTGGAGCGCGCCGCGTCGGATAATGCCACGACAGAGCAGGCGAAGATCACATACATTCGCTCTGGGTCCGATACCCCGAAGCTTGGTTCGGCTTGGTTCGCATGGGTCCGGGGAGCGCACGCGTCTCGCGTGCTGTTCCCG
>DAITQE010000463.1:0-3917 GCA_036833235.1 Opitutus sp. | reverse complement strand
AATTCTCCCGGCTCCACCATGCGCTGTAAAACGCGCCCATTCTTCGGTGCGGCGATCACCGCATAACGCTGGTTGAACTCGGCAATCCGCAACTGCGCTGTCGCAACGTCCACCACACTTCCGGCGTCCTGTAGATTTTCGAGCGTCGCCACGTGCTTGGACTGAAGTTTTTCGACGCGCGCGAAATCACGCCGCGCTTTCTCCAATGCCGTTCGCGCTTGCGATACTTGCGCGTCGATCTCGTCGAGGCGCAACCGCGCCAGCATTTGTCCAGCAACCACAGTATCGCCCGCGCGCACCGCCACAGTGTCCACCAATCCTCCGATTTTGAACGATAGCTCTGCCTCGGTTTTGCGGGAAAGCACTCCGGGAACGCGAATCGGAACCGCCGCGTCCGAATAGACGACGGGCGCGACTTGCACGAGGAGCGGATGCGACGCAGTAACAGTCGCGCGCGGCTTCGCGCAACTCGTGAGAACGACGGCGACGATCGCCAGCGACAATGCGCAATAGAGTGGAGTCTTCATGGTCGAGTTAATTTAGGCAGCGGCGATTCCGCGGCGGCACGGTCCAGCGCTGCCGCTGCGATGAACAACCGCTGGCGAATAATCGCGTGGTTGAGTTCAGCGCGTGTGAATTCGGTGCGCGCATCCAGAAAGTTGAGCTGATCCACGAGCCCTTCGCGTTCGCGTTGCGAAACGATGTTGAAGGCCTCACTGGCTGCCTCGCGACGGCCGCTGGCGGCGCGACAGGCGGCTTGGGCCGCGGTAAAATCGTCGCCGGCCTGTTGAAGTTGTAGTGCGAGCTGCTGCCGCGCGGTTTCCAACGCGAGTTCGGCTTCGCGCCGCGCCATGCGCGCCTGCTCCAACTGACTCTTGCGCTGCCGCCCATCCCAAATGTTCAGCTCGCCCACCAGCGAGCCTTGGACGAAATCGGCGTCATGACCCGTGCGATAACTCACACCTTGCACACCGCCTTCCACCGCGAGCGCCAATGTCGGCAGAGACCGCGCGCGAACAGCCGATTCACTGGCACGTGCCGCGACAACCGCTTGCTCGAGCGCCTGCAACTCCTCGCGTCGGTCAGGCGTGGCCGTGCGCGGACTCTCGTCTGCGAGAAGTGCACCCGCGAGAGATTGAAGCTCCTCATCCGCGGCACGCTCGATGCCGGTATCAAGCGGACGATCGAGCAACGTGTTGAAATACGCCTCCGCGGTGTGACGATCGCGTTCCGCCTCCGCGCGCTGCTGCTGAATCGCCAGGTCGTCCGCCTCGGCGCGAAGCACGCGGTCGTCGGTGATCTTGTCCGCCGCGGCGAGCAGCCGGTTCACGCGCACCGCTTCGGCCGTGAGCTGCGCGGTGGCGTCGAGAATTCCGATCGCCGAATCGGCCTGAAGGTAATGATAGTAGGCCGTGAGCACGGCGAGCCGGAGCTCGCGACGATACGCCGCCAACTGCGCTGCACGACTGGCCGCCGCGGCACGCCTCGCCTTAACGCCACGGGCAATTTCGGGACGATAAAGGGGTTGAGTGAGCCGTAGCTTCGTCTCCTGCTCATGATCACGTAGGAGAGGAATCGATTGGTTGTCGATCTGCGGAAACACCGTGGGCCCGCCCTGGCTCTGCAAATAATTGTTCAGCGTGCGATAAGCGCCATTGAGTAAATCACCGGTGGGAACGTCGATGGTGCGTCCGCCATCCGCCAGCGTGTAACGCGCCAATAGATCCAAACGCGGCTGATACGCACTGCGCGCTTCCGTCAACCGCGCTTGCGCCTGCTCCAGCGCCAGCGTCTGCGCATGCAGGCCCAAATTTTTCTCCAACGCCTCGCGGACGTAGCTGTCCGCCACGGCCGGGACTGGTGCTGGTGATGCCGTGGCCGCGGCGGCAGGCGCCAGAATTATCAAGGTCAACAGACTGCGCATAACGCCGGCAACCTGCTTTTAATTGACACTGTGTCAACCATTATTCTTGTGACAAAGCGAGGCGCCGCAGACCGCCGAACATTCAGCCTGCCGAGACCGCGCCGTTCCGCAGACAACCGAGATATGTAGCTACGAGCGTGAGCGAGTGGAACTTCCAGGGTTTCGCCTCAGGCCGGGGGTCCAACAGGTAGGTGGCTTTCGGCACCGCAGCGGCCGCGAACCCTTGATCCGTTGACAGCGAGTTTTTGGACCGCGGCCACTCGCCGTCAGCTCGTCGCGAGCGACCCGCGCAGCAGCATGAAGCCATGCTCCATCGTCTGCTTTGCCGTGAGCTTGAAATGCTGCTTCAGCATCGCCTCTTTTTGTGACGCAATTTGGATCAGCCCATGCGTGAACGCCCAGATCGCAATAGCAGAGGGCCGTGGATCGCCAATGGATTTCCGAACCGAACCATCGGCGAGGCCGTTGGTCAGCGCCTGCGCCACGAGCATCAGGCAGGTGCGACCATGGTCGTGCGTCGCTTCCTCAGGTTCGCCCTGCCCATTGGGATCAAATTCGCGAGTCTGGAATTGTGACAGCAACTGAAAATAAAGCGGCTCGTTTTGCGAAAAATCATAATAGGCGCGGCCGATCGCCATGAGTTGGTCGAGGCCTTTGCGGTGCTCGGTAATCGCCTTGGTGAAACGCCGCTCGAGATCCTGCATCGCTCTTTCGCACACCGCGTGAAACAGATCGTCCCGCGTCGGAAAATAGAAATAGACCAGCGAGCGGCTCAGGCGGGCCAGCTTGGCGACTTCGCCGAAGTTAGTCGCCTCCCAGCCATGCTTCCCAATCGCGCGTTCCGCAGCATCGAGGATGTCCTGCCGTCGCTCTTCCTTTTCTTCTTCCCGACGCGCTTGAACCGGACTTTTCTTGGACACTTTGTCAGCCATTGACACACCCTTCAGAAACTCGCTTCTGTGGAAAACGCCAGCCGATTTGCGATCAACCCGCCTACATCCGAGCAGCAAAAAACAATTTGTGCGTTTCGGCGCGGGTGTTTCTATGGTTAACTGATTGATCTCTATGAAAACTCCCCTTCGCGTCGCCGTCACCGGAGCTGCCGGCCAAATTGGCTACTCCCTTCTTTTCCGTATCGCCTCAGGTGCGATGTTCGGCCCGGACCAGCCGGTGATCCTTCAATTGATCGAGGCTCCCATCGAGAAAGCTCTGAAAGCTCTCGAAGGCGTCGCGATGGAACTCGATGACTGCGCTTTTCCGCTGCTCAAAGGCATTGTCCAAACCGACAAGCCGGAAGTGGGCTTCAAAGACGCAAACTGGTGCCTTCTCATCGGCGCAAAGCCACGGGGCCCTGGGATGGAGCGCGCTGATCTCCTGAAGGACAACGGACGCATTTTCATCGCTCAAGGAAAGATCATCGACGCCGTTGCCGCCGATGATGCTCGCGTCGCCGTGGTCGGAAATCCTGCCAACACGAACTGCATGATCGCTGCCTCGCAGGCAAAACGTCTGCCCGCAGAGCGTTTCACCGCGATGGTCCGCCTCGATCAGAATCGTTCACAAACGCAGCTGGCCAAAAAAGCCGGCGTCGATCTGACCGCAGTTCAAAACATCTTCATCTACGGAAATCACAGCCCGACGATGTTTCCGGCATTCGCGCATGCCACGATCAATGGCAAACCCGCCACGTCCGTCATCACGGACACGGCGTGGTTGCAGGGACCATTCTGCGAAACGGTTGGAAAACGCGGCGCAGCGATCATCGCCGCTCGCGGCGCCTCGTCGGCTGCATCCGCCGCCAACGCTCTGGTCGATCACGTGCGCAGCCTCGTGACGCCCGGTGCAATTCACTCTGTCGGGGTGAAGTCGAAGGGACTCTATGGGTTCGATGCCAGCGTGTGGGCCGGCATGCCTGTTCGCACAACAACACCTGGCAGCTACGAAGTCATCACGAATTATGCGATGGATGACTTTGCCAAATCCAAGATTGCTG
>DAITQE010000462.1:0-3921 GCA_036833235.1 Opitutus sp. | reverse complement strand
CCGTCGCCACCATCGGCAAATAGCCGCGAGTGTGATTCCACGTCATCCCGGTGAGCATGATCGTGCCGGAATTCATTCGGTGGAAATGGGCGTGCCACCCGAGGCGCTTGATTCATAGGCAGCTTCAACTACCGCCATGGTTTTAAAAGCGTCGTCCACGCGCGTCGGCAGTTGGTCCGTTTCGCCATCCGCGAACCGCATGACGCTCGCCATCGTCCCGATGAACGCATGCGGATACCAATTCCCCTCGAGTCCAAGGCTCTGCCATTCTCCCATCTTTCCCGCCGCGTCCAGGACACAGACTTCGAGTTGGTCCGGCTCGCCGTTCGGATAGTTCAGCAACAGCCCCAGCCGCGCCTTGATCGCGCCGCGCGTGCCTTCCCACTTCACATAACTCTCCTGGTGGCGCGGTCCGAAATCATGGGCGTGATTCGTCGTAATCGTCGCCCGCACGGTGTCTCCATAATCGAGCGACATCGCGGTGCGGGTGGACGCCAGCTTCGTGCTCCTCGGATCCTTGACGGTTTTGCCGAACACGCCGCGCGGCTCGCCGAGAAACGACCGGATCAGGTCAACATAGTGGACACTGTGATAAAGAATCTCGACCCGCGGGATTCCTTCGAGAAACGTCCAAAGGTGCCACGGCATGTAAACGGTTACCCGCACCTCTACATCGTGCACCTCTCCAATCGCTCCTTCCGCAATCAACCGGCGCGCCGCCGCCACACACGGCGCGTATCGCAATTGAAAATTCACCGCCGCCTTCAATCGCTTGCGCTGGCACAAGGCCAGAAGCACGCGAGCTTGGGCGAGATTTTCTCCCAACGGCTTTTGCATCAACACCGGCGCGCCGTCGGGCAGAGCCGCGAGCACGTCGGCCAAAGCGAACGCCGGCACGGCAACATCGAAAACGGCATTCGCCGGCGCCGCCTCGACGGCTGCGGCCAAGGTTTCCTCCACTCGCGAGATCCCCGTATCCGAGGCCAGCGCACGCGCCCGTGCCGGGTCCACGTCGTAAATGCCTGCCACCGTAAAACCAGCCAGTCGATAGGCGGGCAGATGCGCGTCTTTCACGATTCCTCCCGCACCAATCACGACGATCGGTCGCGACACGCGCGGCAGGACGGGGTGTTGACCGGGGGCGATGGTCATTTTATTTGCCAAATAGGATTTTATTAGTGAACACGAGCAAGCCGAAAATGTCCAAGCTTCCAGACTATCCCGTCCCAGCGCTCGAGAAGGGCCTCGCCATCATCGAGGCATTGTCGGCGTCGCCTTTTCCCATGTCGCTGGCGGAACTGGCGGTCGAGTTGAAACGGAGCAGCAGCGAATTGTTTCGCATGCTGAACTGCCTGGAGCAGCGCGGCTACATTACCCGCCACGCCGGCTCGGGCAAATACGGGCCGTCGTTGAAGCTCTTCGCGCTGGCCCACATGCACTCGCCGACCGAAAAGCTGCTGCAAGCGGCCCGTCGGCCGATGCAAACGTTAACGGAAAAATTCAGCGAGTCCTGCCATCTGAGCGTGCTCGATCGGGGTCACCTGCTGGTGATTGCACAGCAGAATAGCCCGGAGCGCGTCCGGCTTTCGATCGAGGTCGGCGCGCTGTTCGATCCCGTTTTGACTGCTTCGGGACGTTTGTTGCTCGCGCAATTCGATGAAGCCGAATGTGCCAGTGTGCTGGCGCAACGGTCGCCGCAACGCGGACGGAAGCCCGCGATTCCCGCGGGTCTCGGCGCAACGTTCGCCACCATTCGCCGCACGGGGGTGTCCACCGCGGAGAGCGAAACGATCGAAGGCGTCCGGGATCTCGCCGTGCTCGTTGGCGACATCAAAGCGAGTGTCATCGCAGCGCTTGCGGTGACCCGGTTGATCCGCCGCGGACAACGAGCCGACGAAGCCGCGCTGCTCGCCGGCATGAAAGCCACCGCCACAGAAATCACCCGCGCGCTCGGCTTGTCGGTATGAGGTCCACGGCCGTTCGACTTGCGTCGATAGTTAGAGATTTTTGTAGGCCGCGAGCTTGCTCGCGCTCAACCCCGCGCCAGCAAGCTGGTAGCTTACCGTTACCAAACCCGCCGAAACAGGTGTCACAACCAAAATTGGATCGAAAAGGTTTCTCTCTGTTGGCCACAAAAGGCACAAGAAGCATAAAATCAGATCTCCGATTTTTGCGCTTTTCGCGCCTTTTCGTGGCCAATCTTCCGAGACTGCGTTCACCGCTCTTTACGTGCCTCCTCGCTCTTGCTGAACCCCTCACCGCGGCGGAACTCTGGGTCGCGCCCAACGGCTCCGATCAAAATCCGGGGTCCGAAGCCGCGCCGTTCGCCACCGTGCAGGCCGCTCAGCGCAAGGGCCGTGAACTCCGCCGGCTCGCCGATCCGTCGATTGCGAACGGCGTGCGCATCGTGATGCGCGGCGGCAACTACGCTCTCACTGTTCCGCTACTCGTCCGCCCCGAAGATTCCGGGACCGCAACCAGCCCAACCGTCATCGCCGCCGCGCCGGGCGAGCGGCCGATAATCAGCGGTGGCGTTGCCATCACTGCCTGGCGAAAATTCAGCGGCAAAATTTCCGGTCTGCCGGCCGCCGCAGAGGGTCACGTCTGGATCGCTGAGACGCCGCGTTTCAACGGTCGCACGTTTGAATTTCGTCAGCTTTGGGTCGGCGATCACAAAGCGATTCGCGCCCGCGCGCCCAACGCGGAATCGATGGCGCGCCTGCTAAAGTGGGATCGTCAGCAGGAGGAAGCCACCGTGCCCGCGGCGCTGGTTTCATCACTCCGCGATCCCGCCGGCGTTGAGCTGGTCGTTCAGCAGCAGTGGGAAATTGCGGTGCTGCGAGTGCGCTCAATCCGAATTGATGGCGACGAGGCGCATTTGAATTTCTATCAGCCCGAGAGCCGCCTGGAGTTCGAACATCCCTGGCCTCAACCCATTCTTCCGCCTGAGGGTGGCGGCGCATTTTTCCTGGCGAACGCCATTGAATTTCTGGATCAGCCGGGCGAATGGTTTCAGGATCTGACTAGCGGTCGCGTCTATTATTGGCCACGTGACGACGAGGACTTGTCCCGCGACGCGGTGCTTGCACCCGCCCTCGAAACGCTCGTCGAGATCGCTGGCACCGCCGATCGGCCGGTCGCGCACGTCGCGTTCAACGGTATCGGCTTTCGTCACACAACGTGGCTGCGTCCTTCGACCCATGGTCACGTGCCGCTCCAAGCCGGCATGTTTTTCGTCGATGCCTACAAGCTGACTCCGAAAGGCACCCCCGACTGGCGCAGCCTCGACAACCAGGCGTGGATCGGCCGGCCCCCGGCCGCCGTATCAATCACGGGAGCACAGCACCTGCAGTTCACGAGCTGCCGCTTCGAGCAACTCGCCTTCGACGGACTCGACTGCGTTTCCACCACCAGCGACGCAGCGATCACCGGCAATGTGTTTCGCGACCTCGGCGGAAATGGAATTTTGGTGGGAGCGTTTTCTGCGAAGGGCATCGAGGCGCACCTGCCCTATGCCCCGGCCGACGAACGCGAGATCTGCAGCCGTATTAAGATCACCAACAATGTCGTGACGGATTGCGCCAACGAGGACTGGGGCTGTGTCGGAATCGGCGTCGGCTTCGCCCGTGAGATCGCGATCGAGCATAATGAAATTTTCAATGTGTCGTACACTGCCGTCAGTCTCGGCTGGGGCTGGACACGTACACTTAACGCCGCGCGAAACAACCGCGTTCACGCCAATCATCTGCACCATTTCGCCACGCGGATGTGCGACACGGCGGGAGTTTACACGCTCTCCGCGCAACCTGGCACGGTCGTGAGCGAGAACAGTATTCACAGCGTGAAAATGTCGCCGTACGTGGATCGGCCGGATCACTGGTTTTATCTTTATACGGACGAAGGCTCATCGTTCATCACCTG
>DAITQE010000461.1:0-3938 GCA_036833235.1 Opitutus sp. | reverse complement strand
ACGGAGAACTGCGACGCCAGGGTGCGGGTGTAGCTGGCCGATCCCGCGAGCTGCGGCAGCCTCTGGCTGCGCGCCTGGTATTGCTGGCCTTCGGCGCGCTGGACTCCGGCGCGCGCGATGCGGATCGCCTCGCTCTGCGATTCAGCCATACGAACGGCTTCGTCGAGCGAGAGAGTGCGAGGGGCCGTCGCTGTCATCGTGACGGCGGGCGGAGTGGTCACCTGCGCCGGTGCGATCGCCGGTGTGAGTAGAGCCGCGGCGGCGAGGGACACCTTCAGGATTCTGCCGAGCCTGCGGGCGCGGAGTTGGGCTTTTCTGGAAGACACTTTTCAGGAGGAAAGTTGTTTCGATCGTTTGGTGCGCTTACTTGTCGTTTTGCGCGAGCCGTTTTTGACACCCAGAGCGCGAAGCAGGAGCTGTGTGTACATGTGCGCCGCCTTCTCCTTTGGTTGCGGATAGACCTCGGGCATCATTTCGCGTCCCATAGCGTCGGCGAAGATCGCCCCCATGAGCATTGCGGCAGCTGTCCTCGGCTCGAATTTTCCAGTGACCCTCCCCTGCCGCTTCAGCGCGGCGAGGTAGTGGCACAGATCGTTCGACGCCCGTCTAGGGACATCGCTGGCGCACTCGCCCATTTCCGGTCGCTCCTCGATCTCGCTCATCGTCTTACGGATAATCGAGCTCCGAAGTCTCAAATGCTGGATGAACGACTCGCTCCACACCGTCAGCTCCCGCTCGGGGTCGGACGGGATGTCCGGCAGGACCGCAAGCCCAGCCGATTGCGTCAGGTGTTGCATTGCAGCGCGAATCAGCACTTCCTTTGACCCGAACTGGCGGAAGATCGTGATCTCGTTTACCCCCGCGGCATCCGCGATGCGACGGGTGGTAGAGCCGCGGAAACCATGCTGCGCGAAGACTCCGGCAGCGGCGGCGAGGATTGCGTCTCGGTGATTCATGGCCAGGGAAATCAAAAATAGCGATCGAGAAAATGCAAGTATCCACTTACTTACACAGTCGTTTCCACAATTCGATGCCCGAGAAATAGCGTTGGCCACTACTGCTGAGCTTGAATCCGCATTTGATGCCGCGCGCTACAGTTCGGCTACGTCCGGGAATTGGCAAGAACACACTGGGCGACCATTGGACTCGGAACGGCCGGTACCCTCAATTTCGTCCCCGCGCCACTGGAGCCATACTACGGTTCGAGGCATCCAGCTGGTACGTTCATCTTTCTGAGGCTGCGTCCTTTTCATTCAGCTAAGCCCACGGTGCGCATGGACGACATGAGTGGAACGCAGATGAAGCGAGACCGTGACTAGAAATTTGCGCCTCGCTCTCGCGCTTGGATTGCTGTTGTATCCGGTGCGTGCATGGGCGCACGCTCACCTGAGGCGCAGTGAGCCCGCAGCTGGATCCCGGATCACCGTCTCACCACCACTAATCCGGCTTTGGTTCTCCGAGCGGCCAGAGCTGACGATGACGTTCGTTTCCATCAAGGACGCGACTGGGAGAGCGTTCGCATTGGGAACACCGGCCAACGAGCAAGGCGATCCGCTCGCGGTTTCTTTTCGCGTCACCGACTTTCTTCCGCCGGGGCGGTATACCGTTACATGGAGAACCGCCGCGTCAGATGGGCATCTGTCCCGCGGAAGCTTTGAATTCCTCGTTTTGACTGAAGCACCCGCTTCAGCAGATCGACCCACGCCGCAGGGCGGCGCAGGCACGAGCATCTCCCCCAATGAGATGGCTTCATCGACGAGAGACGGGGGCGAGGAAGAAACTGATGCCGCTTCCTCGCTGTCCAATTCCCTGGCTCGCGCGTTTTCGTTTGTCGGTCTTCTGGTCCTTATCGGCGCAACGACTTTCAGAACCTTGGTCATCCCGCGAGCGAGGGGGATCGACCCGGGCCTGGCTGCACGCATGGAAGGGCGCGCGGCGATCCTCGGGCTCGCTGCGAGCGTTCTCGTCATCTTGACGGCATTTGCCAGAATACTTCTCGAGTCGGAGATGATGAGCGTGGTTCCCGGCATGCAGGCGATGAGCATGACGGATATGACGATGCACACACGGTGGGGATTCGCGCTCCAGCTGGAGCTTGGAGCCGCTCTCGTAGCGCTCGTCTCCTTTGCTTTCGCCACGTGGCGGTTTCGCGGCGCGTGGTCGGTGGCGAGCTTCTCGGCGATCGTACTCGCGGTTACGCCGGCACTGGCCGGACACGCCGCGGCAAGTCCGAGGTTCACCTCACTCCTGATCGCCAGCGATTTCCTTCACGTACTTGGCGGAGCCAGCTGGCTGGGCAGTCTCCTCTGCGTGATGCTGATCGGCGTTCCGATATCGTTCACATTCGAAGGAACAGAGCGATGGCAGTCCGTAGCCGCGCTCGTGAACGCTTTCTCTCCCGTTGCCCTGTTTTCCGCGGGCATCGTTGTCGTCAGCGGCGTCATCGCGTCGTGGGTGCATGTTCAGCATCTCACTGCCCTTTGGCGAACTGCGTATGGGCAGGTTCTGCTCGTGAAACTGGCTCTGGTTGCGCTCACCCTGATGATGGGAGCTTACAACTTTCGCCGAGTGCAGCCCCAGCTCGTCAGGCAGGAGGGAACGAGCCGGCTTCGGCAATCAGCAGCGCTCGAGCTTAGCCTCGGTTTTCTGATCCTTCTCGTCACAGGATTCCTGACGGGCATTTCGCCCTGAGCGCGCGGGTACCAAAGTCAGCGGGACCGTGTCCTCTCACTCCCTGGCCCGAACAGGATCCGACGCGTGTAGATTGCCAGCCGTGATGCGCCGCCTTTTCGCCTTCAACCTCATCGTCGTTCTTCTCGCGCCGTGGATCGCGGCGCTGAGCGGCGCGGCAACGCCCGTTGTGCCCTGCCCGATGCATCGCTCCGGTGAAACGGCAGGTCACGGGCACGCCACTCATATGCCCGCGGGACATGACGCGAGCAACGATCACCATAGCGAACATCACGGAACCTCGGCGCGCGGTTGTAACTGCGCCGGTGAGTGTGGACGTTCCGGCGCATCTTTCAGCCTTCAGGCGAGCGGGCTCGTTGCGGCAGCCGCTCACTTGGCGCCGGAAGTGATGATCGCCACCGTGTGTCGCGGTTCCGACGCTGCGGTCCGTCTCCTCCCCCCCGCGACCGGCCCCCCTCAGCGTCTCCAATCCTGATCCAACGCTGATTGAGCCCGGCATTCCCGGGCGTCCTCGCAAAAAAAAAGGAGACGTATTCATGTCATTTCCGGGCGTGTCTGCTTCGGAGCTCTACGGCGCCTGCTCGTGCCGTTCACTAGTCATTGTGTTGGCCTTGATGTTTCCGCTTGCCGAGTTGACGGCCCAGGAGCATGAGGAGGATCACGACCACGACCATCTCCATTTCTCGCATCCGCTGGTGACTGAATCGCCGAGTCCTGATACGAAGCTCAGGCTGGACTACATCGGAACTCGAATTAGCGATCAGATCGGTCTGCATGAAAACGTCGTCCGCCTCGAAGGCGAGTACGCGTTCAATCACAGCGTCAGCGTCTCGGTCGTGACGCCTTTCGTCTGGCGAACGGCGCCATCGGCCTCACGAGCCAGCGGACTTGGTAACATCGAGGTTTCGCTGAAGGCTGCGAGCCTGATGTTTGGCGACCGCGGACTCCTCCTTGGCGGCGGGCTCTCGAGCGCGCTTCCAACGGGGAATGATTCGAAGGGAATTGGGAGCGGGCACATCGTGGAGCTCGAGCCGTTTCTGGACCTCGGGTACAGGCGGAACGGACTCGAGTTTGTTGGATTGGCGCAAGCATCATCCACTTTCCGTCGCCGCGCTGGTGAGGAAGTCGAACGCACGCTCGCATTTGACTTCTCAGCGCTATATCAACTGCAGTCGCGACTGGAAGGCCTGATCGAGCTGACAACCGAACGTGCGCTGTTCGGCCCTGATGCCGGGCTGCCACGTACG
>DAITQE010000460.1:1923-3950 GCA_036833235.1 Opitutus sp. | reverse complement strand
CGCATGGCCTGACGCTGCCGGATTTTGACTGGAGTCTTTTCTCCGCGGTGCGACTCGGCATCTCGGTGAAGAATCCCCGCGTGCACGTCATCACCAGCGACCAGATTAACTGCGCGACGCTGGCGTACGAGCGGTTGCTCGCGCACGGCTACCGGAGAATCGGCTACGTGAGTGCGCGCAGCATCGATCGCAACACCGGCGGAAACTTCCGCGCCGGCTATCTCAGTTCGCAGGATGTGCACATGCCTGTTCGGCAACACCTCCTTCCCATGATCATGGAGGATACGCCGGCTGCCGATACGCGCCGCTTGCGCATCTGGTTAAAGCGTGCGCGACCTGACGCGATTATCACCACCCAAGGCCCCCTCCCGGAGATGCTCGCGGCCTGCGGCTACGTTGTCCCACGTGATCTCGCTGTGGCGGCGTTGAGCATGCTGGATGGAAATTTTGACAGCGGCGTGGATCAAAATTCCAGCGAGGTGGGCAACGTCGCCATGCGGACGCTCGCCGGGCTTATCCATCAGAATGAGCGCGGCATTCCTCAATACTGCCGCCGGATCCTGGTTGAAGGGCGCTGGATCGATGGAACCAGCGTCCCCAGTCAAGTCGACAGGAACAAGGACGGATCTTTCGCAGCCCAGGCTTTGGAGCCCGCGAGCAAATCAACCAGCCCGAAGCGGCGAAGCCCGAAGTGAGGCAACAGTCGCCTTAAATCTCGTTATTGAGTAGGATAATCATGCTGCGCTCCGGCTTCACCCCACGCAGATAGAGAGCTCCTAAAAGCGACGGATATCTGCTTAGCGTGCTCCCAGCGCCACACTGGGACGGCCACGACCGCCACTCGAAATTGTACTGGGCGTATAGGTATTTTGAGACGTTCGCGACAAACCGTCACCTCGGCGCCAAGACGCCATTTGTATCCCGGAAATAGGACAGCTGGATGATTATCGAAAATTGCATTGAAGGGCCCCAGTGTCAGTCGGGCAATTGTCAGATCATTGGATGCGGAAGAGCCAAGTGCTGCGATAGTGCCCGTGCTGACTTCGCAATGGACGCACCCCCGATCGTGAATCGAAACCGGGTTTGACCTCAACTCCCATTAACGGGCCATAACGGGAATAGATTTATTTGGCACAATTCGCGGATAATTGTCAGGCTGATCGTTGGTATTGTTTTCTGACTGATCGTGCCGATATCTTCATCTCCTTTAGGCGCCGCGTAAGCGTTCGAATTGGAATCGCAAGTGCGCTGGCAATATCCTCGATCCGATGGCCGCGTCGGTCCACCTAGACGAAGGGGCGCGGAGCTACGGGACGGCATACACTTCGACGAGTGAAATGCCTGACGCATTGTTTTTGTCGCTGATCACAACGGTGTATGCGCCCGGTTCGAGGGTCTGCATCAAAGCGGCGTCCTTGCTTCCGGTCTGCCATGGGAAAGCCCCAACGTTAGCAAAGCGGGGCGCGAGCGCGGAATCCCAGTCGTCCGACGTCGCAATCGTCGCCCCGTCGGACTGGCGGTGCAGGACCATCACTGGGTCCGGCAGCGTTCCGGTCAGGCCGAGCTTGGTGAGCGCCGGCCCCGAGGCGCGCAGGATGACTGACAGCGCAGTGTTTCCGCCAACGACCAGTCCGGCGATTTGCACCTCGTCGCCGCTGCGGACCAGCGAGCGCCCCGAGAGGTTAACCAGCGAGGAACCCGGCGTTCCGGTGTCCGCGTCATAGATCTCGACCAGTGCAATGCCTGCCCCCCCGGCCTTGCCGCTCACCACGGCGGTGTGTGGGCCCGGCTGGAGCGTGGCGAGCAGAGCCGCATCCTTGCTACCCGTCGTCCACGCAAACGCACCGAGGGTGGAAAACGTGGAGGCGAGCGTAGAATCCCAGTCGTCATCGGTCTGAACCACGCTGCCGCTGTGAAGCTCCATGACCGGATCGGCCAAAGTGCCCGCAATCCCGAGCGCTGGTCCGGAAGCGCGAATCAACACGCGTCGTGGTGCGGAACTGCCGACGACGAAACCACCGATCGAC
>DAITQE010000460.1:0-1913 GCA_036833235.1 Opitutus sp. | reverse complement strand
CGACACGTCGTCCCCCGTGCCCACATAGGACCGCATGGAGAGGTTGATCAAACGACCCGGATTGCCGGTGGTCGCAACGTGGACGAACGCGGCCGCGCTGGTCACGCTACCCGCCGCATTTGTGATCTTAACCGAATAGTCGCCGGCCTCACCGGCTTGCGCATTGGAGATGACCAGGAGCCGGTCCGTCGCACCAGGCATGTCCGCTCCATCGTGCAACCACTGGTAGGCCAAAGGCTCGCCGGTTGCGGTGACATCGAGCACCACGGTGCTGCCGGTCTCGACGGTGTGGCTCTCCGGTGCCGTCACGATGTTTGGTGCCGCACTCGCCTCACTGACGAACGTGACGACGGTGGTGTCTGGAACGGTATATGTGAAGGCGCCGTTGGTGACGTTAATCGTCGAGTGAACCGCGAGCGACTCGGTCGCGGACGTCACCCAGGGCGTCAACGACGTGGCGGCGAGACCCTGTAGGTTGAACGTGTGATTGATCGCGGCCCCGGTGTTGTTCACCGCAACGATCGCGAACGTGCCACTGACGGAATTCCGGAAGGCCGAGATGCCCAGCGAGCTGTCGTTCGCGGTCACGTCGAGGCGAACATCGCCGGGCCGGATGAAGCGGCTGAACTGGCCCATGATGTAGGCGCGCCGCTGCAGCACACCCGCGGCGTTGAGCAGGCCGTTGGCGTTGCCGATCGTCTTCCACCAAATGTAGGCGCTCATGTTCCCCACCCTGAGGCAGTCCTGAATCTGCTGCGCGGTCGCTACGGCCGAGGCGATGGTCTGGTCGTTCTCCAAGTATTCGGTC
This sequence comes from Opitutus sp., assembly GCA_036833235.1. GTDB lineage: Bacteria > Verrucomicrobiota > Verrucomicrobiia > Opitutales > Opitutaceae > Opitutus. The sequence goes on along the minus strand of DAITQE010000460.1, from coordinate 1,105 downwards.
ATCCAGGTGTGCCTGCCGAGAGAGTGCGCCAGCGGGTAGTCGCGAATCGTGGCGCCATAGAGATGTCCTCCGACGTAGGCTACATTGGCCGCCGCCAACGGGTCGTTGAGCGTGGCATCCGACACCGCCTGCGTGTAACCAAATGACTCCGGCATCATGACTGGCACTTTGATCCCTCCGGCGAAATCGCGGCAGAACGTCCGAAACTGCGCCGCCGTCCACTGGCAACCCTCGTAGGTCGGATCGAAGTCAGGTTCGTTCTGCAACGAAACCACGGATACGGGCGCGTCGTTGGCCGCCATCGTGTCGGTGAAGGAGTTCAAGTAATCGACGTAGTTCTGATATTGAGACGGGAGCAGCGAACCGTGGATGAGGCTGCCGTTGTCCTTCATCGACGCGGGCGGAGTCCAGGGCGTGGCGAGGATCTTCGCGCCGTGATCATGCGCTTTTTTTCCGTTCGCGAGAGGAAAGCTCCAATCGCCGCTGCCGGCCGGGGAAATGCGCACGCGAATCAGCGTCAGGCCCATCTGGCCCTGGCCCGTGCCGTAGAGTGCGTCCATCTGTGCGTCGGTGAGCGTTTCGATTCCCGAGTCGAGAAACGCCGTTCCGGCGCCGAAACCGTCGATCGTCTGGTGCGTGACGGCCGCGTTGATCGTGCTCGATGTCGGCGGCGTGGCGGTGGCGGCGCCATAGACCGCGAGCGCAAAATCGCGCGCGTTGCTGCCATTGATCCAGGAGCGATCTCGATACGCGGCACCGCTGGTATAGGCATCGGTCGTGCCACGCAGCCAACTGATCGGGTTCGTGCCGCCAACGCCGACGAGTTCGAACGCATACATCCGACCCGCTACCAGGACGACGCGATCGCTGCCGGTGAAGTCGAACTGCAGCACGCCGTTCGCTTGCGTGCTGTAGGTGATCGAAAGCCCGCTGCCTCCGCCGAGCAGGTTGCCCGAAGGTAGATATCCCGATGGATTCGGAGCCAACTGTCCGCCCAAATCATAGAGGTTGATCGTCAACGGTGCCGCTCCACTCGTGCCGGTGCCGCCTCCCGCGTAGAGGCAGATTCGATCGAGCAAATAACTGCTGGTGACCGGGACGGCAA
>DAITQE010000459.1:0-3963 GCA_036833235.1 Opitutus sp. | reverse complement strand
ATTCGAATCGATCGCGCGCAACCGCTGCATTGCTTCGCCCCCACCCATCCCGCCAGGCACCGTTAGATCCATGATCACGAGATCGTAGGGGCGACCGGCCGCAGTGGCTGACGCGTACTCTGTCACGACGGCGGCTCCATCGTTAACCGCGGTGACCTCCAATCCCATCCGCTTCAGAACCGTCGTACCTAGCTTTCGGATTGTCGCCTCGTCATCCATGAACAAAACGCGCGCGCTTCCCACCGGTTTGGCCCTAGGTTCGTTCGCGGCTCGAACCGCAGAATCCGGCGCCGACGGCAACCAGATCGTGAAGGTCGTTCCTTGTCCCACTTTCGAGGTCACTGCAATGTGCCCTTCGTGTTTCTTCACGATGGAATAAACCGTCGCGAGGCCCAAGCCGCTGCCGTGCGGCTTCGTGGTAAAATACGGTTCGAAGACGCGTCCGACATGCTCGGGACTGATTCCGCTGCCCGTATCGGTGAAACTCATCTTCACGTAATTCCCGGGCGGCAATCCGCCGCGAGGCTTCGCCAGCGTTTCATTTGAAAGCACGACTTGAAGCAATCCTCCGCCTGACATCGCCTGATTGGCGTTGATGACGATGTTGTGCACCACCTGGCCAATCTGGGCTTTGTCGACATTCGCCAGCCAGAGATCCGGTGCAAATTCAAACTCACATCGGACCTTGGAGCCATGCAGCGCAAATTGCGCGGCTTCACGAATGGTGTCTGGCAAACGGGTGGAAACACGCATCGGCTCACCGCCTTTTGCGAAGGTTAGCAACTGCTGGGTCAGATCACGCGCACGCGTCGCCGCACGTTCGCTTTCCTTGATGCAATGAACGGTGTCCTCTTCGATATGCGGATCCAGGCGGGCAAGAGAAAGATTTCCCATGACGACGGTGAGGAGATTATTGAAATCATGAGCGATGCCGCCGGCCAAAACACCGAGCGACTCGAGTTTCGACGCCCGTGCCAAAGCCGCCTCGAGTCGGGCGGCTTTCTCGTTTTCGAGTTGTTCCCGGATCACACCTGTTTGCTGACGCACGCGGCGCCGCAGGGCCACTACCCAGCCAAAGCCGAGCACCACGCCGACCGCAAGAATCCCCGTCGCCATCAGCGCACGTCGCACGGTCCACCACGACGCACGCTGGACAACTGTCACGTCCCGCGGCGAGCGGAGTTGAATAGTCACCGCGTGTGGCCTCCGGTATTCGTCAAACTGAATCTGATACACGCCCGTCAGCTCGACCTGGCTGCGCGGCACCCAATCCGCCGGGACCGCGCTCCGCGGCGCGTCGAGCAGCGCTTCAAAAATCATCTGATCCTGCTGGTTGATCAGCCGGACACCGTTCTCGTGGGCGCCGATGTCGAGCAGCAGTGCATGCACCCGAACCAGCCTGCCATCGAGTTCCGGATCGATCGAAGCAAGGGTGTGGACCACCAGAGGCGTCGGTTCGGCCGCCGAGGCAATCTTCCGATAAACAGCTTCGCGCAGAACAACCCGGTTGTTCTCCCGGCCGGGATATCCCACGGTCTCGATCCGATCGCCCGGTGCCAGCGGCGTGGTGTCGCGACTCAAAACGAGCAATCCTTCGGTGCCGTCCTGAATGTGCACCAGGCGCCCTGCGGCCTGGTGAATCACAACGCCCGATACGCGGACGAGCCGGTTCGATACCTTGCGCGAACTGAACTGTCGCAAGCTGGCGATCGAGCGCATCGGAATCGCAAACGGATCCTCCGGTGCCGCCTCCTCGATATCGACCACCCGTTCCGTGGGCACCCACAGCTGAATGCCGGTCAGCTGTCGTTTATTATTGGCCACGGCTGTGCACACACCACGCATGCGCACCACGGAACCCGGCAGCTTCGCCCAACGTTCGCTGGGCGGAACCATCGCCTGAAACTCACCGGCCGACGTGACGAGTTCGAACCGCGCCCAGGGACCGTCCGGCACGACCGCCCGCACGTAACCGATCATGCTCACCCATTCGGCTTCCTCGATCCCCGTCAACGCCTGTTCGAGGGTGATCGTCGGCGGCTCGGGCATCTCGATCGTGGAGAACGTCTGCACCGTCGAAGCGAAAACGACGGGCGTGAATTTTCCGCGGGCGGAGACGCCGGTGACTTCGACCTTCGTGCCGACGTACATCGAGGCCGCGAGTCCCGGCGGGCGAAAGACGCAAACGCCACCGCTGACATCGCGCATAAAAAAGAAATCGGCATTCGGCCGCGCCCACGTTACCACTCCAGACAGCTGCACGGGATAACTGCGCGCCGCTTCCTCCGGCTGCAACTCGCGCAGCTGGTCCGCGAGCCGTAGCTTGGCCAACCCAGACGTCGGCGCCATCGGGGCGACGTGAGATTTCCGATACAGGCCGTCGCGCAAATTCAACACGGTTCCTTCGATCACAGGATAACCGATCGCCTCGACCATTTCGCCAAGCCGAACTGGTTGGGTTTGTACCGAGCGCACGTCGAGCTGCCCCGTTTCGTCACGAATCGTCACCGATTTTCCGCGCTGCTGGCTGCGGGCCACTCCCACCACTCGCACCAATTTGTCCTTCATCGCCATCGACACATGTTCGATCGGCGTCGCGGGAATATTGAACTGCTCGTCCTGTTCGAGCGATCCGATGACCTCGACATTATTCCGTCCTTGGGTCCACAGCTCGAGGTTGAGCCGTCCGGCCGTCGGATCGAGAGTCGCGGAATAAAGTCCCTTGATTCGCAGTAACGCTCCTTCCCACGCCGGCACGGGCTCACCCGGTCCGAGCAGCAGGCGACAGGTGACCACGCGTCCTTCAACGATCAAGTCGAGATCAAGGTGTCCTCCGTTTCTCGTTTCCTGCCGGTCAACGTAGCCTTCCACCACCACCATGTGTTTATTCAGCTTATCCGCCTCGGCGATACGTCCGCGGGTGGGCAGGATGTCCAGCGGCACGGATTCCTCCAGCACGGTCACTTTGGGTTCTTCGACCACGATCGTATCGGCGGGCAGTACCCAACCTTCGACTAAAATGCGCTGACCCGGCTTGATCGGAAATTTTTTGTCGCCGAGCGAAAGATACTCGCCCGTGCCGCCGGTGCGGACCCAGAGAGCCTTCCAGAACGGATCGTAATAATAGACCACACAGTCGAGCTGCACGTGGTGCCACTTCTGTTTTTCCGCTCCCGACAAATTCCAAATCTGCGACAACGTCGTGATGACCGTCTGAGCCGGACGGAAAAGCGCCTGATTCAAGCGCCACACCTTTCCATCCAACCACAGATACCCAATCGCCTCCACCCTCTCGCCTGTCTGCATCGACAAGGTCTGCGGCGATCGCAAGGCGAGATCTGACGTGCCCTCGCGGATGGTTAATGATTTTCCGATCTGCTGTTCCTGGGCCGTGCCGATCACATGCACGAGTTCATTGGGCGACACTTTCGCCAGCTGATCGAGCGGTGTGGGGAGAGTATTGAATCGCTCGTCTCGTTCCAGTGAGCCGGTGAGTTTGACGTCTTCCAGATTTTGCGCCCACACCTCGATTTTGGGGCCGATCCACTCCGGATCGCGCCGCGGAAGATAGACGCCCTTCACCGTGACGAATGCGTCCTTGAACTGCGGGAGAGGCTCACCGCTTTTTAGCAACACGTGAACGAGTACCGACTTCCCCTCCGCAATCATCTGAAGACCCAAGTGATTTGCGTCCTGCACCGTCTGCTGTTCCACGTAGCCCTTCATTGTAACCAGCCTTTGATCAAACAACTCGGAGTCTCCGACTTTTCCGTCCGTTGACGCCGCATCCAGCACCGTCGTCTCGGACAAAACGGTCACCTTGGGCTCATCAAGCTTCATCCCGCGGGCGGGCTGAATCAGTCCTTCGATGAGAACTGTTTGCCCGGCTTTGATCGGAAAGGTCTTCGCTCCGAGTGAAATAAAGCTGTGGGCCTCACCACATCGTCCCCACAGTCCCAGCCA